>URNP01000008.1 GCA_900549225.1 uncultured Eubacteriales bacterium
CTTGGCAATGCGCACACTTGCGTATTGCCATTGCCTCGGCGACGGTTTTTGCTAAGGCACAATATAACTGCACGAAGTGCAATATCACTTTTAAGTCGACGCAGTTATTCGCCACTTATGTTCTTTTTAAGTCGCCAATGAGATGAAGAACAAGGAAGGTTGCAATTGCATAGACAGGAGCGTACTCTGTGTACGTGACTGTTTAGGCAATTGCACCTGACGCAGTTATTCGCTCATTGGCGACTTAAAAAAGCCGCCGTGCGCAAGCACGACGGCATAATAAAAATAACGCTACTTTATCGCTCTCGTCTTGCACTCCGTATCGAGTTTTGACCAAGCCATCGTATCGGGCGCACCCTACACTCCGTGCGGTCTAACTCACATCGTTTTTGATTCGATGCTTTTTTATCTATTTTGATTTTATCCTACATTTCTGCTTTCGTCAAGCGATCAGAGCACGAAAAGAACGGACGCACCCAAAATTCTGCTTTGCAAAAGCACGGGGAAATATTTTGATTCCATTTCGCCCGACTCGATATTTTCGGAAAGGATATTCCAGCCTGCGATTTGTTTCAGAGCGTCCTTGCTCTTCGAGCCGTCTGCGTAGTAGTCTGCAACGAACGCCTTCAAATCCTTTTCGACGGGGTCGATGCAAGACGCGATTTTTGCGCTGACCGCCTCGATTTTTCCGATATACCAATTATACCACGCTTTTATATACGGCACGGTTTCCTCGTCGGGGTTTTGCGGTTTGACGTTCGGATTGCTCTCGCCCAAAATACCCTCGAATCCGCACAGACTCGCCTCGTTATAGAGTTTCGTGAGGTTTGCTTTTGTCGAGTTGAGTTCGAAGTCGTAATACGCCTGTTTCATTTTCTCCACTCTTGCGCTGAACAAGAGCGCGCCGACCATAACGGTAAACGTATCGTTGTCGATTATATCGGGGTGCGACGGCGTAAGCGCTCCGTCTTGGGCATTTCCCATAATGTCGGACACGTTGAGGAGCAAATCGAGCACGATGACTGGCATAGCCTTTTGATATCCCTCGCTACCTTGTTTACAGATTCTCTCGATGAGCGAATTTATATTTTGAGCGTTGAAGCGACCGCTTTCCATCACGCCGTCGATAACTCTTGCCGCCAAAATCATCTTATTGATCGCGTTCGTATCCTTGTCGAGCGTTTTGTCGTTATCGAATTTAGCCGTCAGCAAGAAGTCGGAGATAAACTCTTTTTGCGACAGTACGTTTTCGCTTGCCTCCGCGATCTCGCAAAGCGACGGAATGACGTCAACCGCCATATAGGCGTACTTTGCGTAAATAAGGATTTGCGAATACACTTGCGAGGAAATCTTTTTATCGTCGAACTCGGTTATAAACAGGTTGAGTGCCGTATTGAGTCTTTCGATTTCACTCTCGGTGAGCGCATTTTTGAGTCTTTTTACGTTTCCGAGCAAAGCGCCAACGAGCGTAGACAACTCGCTCTCGGACACGTTGGACAGCGCGCCGTCCTGTTCAAAGAGTTTTGAGTACAACTCGTCGGTGAGCGTATTGACGGAAGTATCGTATGCAAACGACACGAGTTCGCTCATTGCGTTCTTAGCGTTTGCAAGAGCGGTTTGCATTTGGGCTTTTTCTTCGCTAGTTGCGTTGAGCGACTGTTGAGCGAGATTAAGCACCGCCCTGTTTTGCGCGACGTTTTCGATTGCCGCCGCCGAGCCGCCGTTCACGACCATAATATCTTTGACGTTATCGAGCCTATTCACGATATTCGATATCGTGCTTCTTCCGTCGTTTATGAGTTTTGCAATCAGATCATACGCAAGCGACGACACGTCGTTTGAGGTCAATCCGATTTGTTTGAGCATAGGCACGAGAAGTTCGGCGTTATCCGAAAACTCTTTGAGCAATTTTTTGCCGTCGTCGCTTTGGAGCGTATCCGCAAGCGAGCGAATTTTCGCCGTCTGCATACTCGAATCTCTTATGACGTCGCACACGAACCGAGTCCAGCCCTGCGTCACTACGTAATCGCCTGCGTTACTTATTTTCGCAACGTCGTCGTTTGAAAGATTCACACCCCACGCCTCGTTCAGACTGCCGAGGAAGATTTGCTCGATTCTGTCCGATTGAGCGGCGCGCTCTTTTTTATCTGCGTCCTCTTTATCGTTGCACGCAACGAGGCACGCACACAAGGTCAGTGCGATAAGCAGCGATATTATAAGGATAATTCTCGTTTTTTTCATATCTATACCTTTTTGATATTATAACCTTTTTTGAAGCGTAGCGCAAGGGGTACGAGCGTATAGACAACGCTCATCGCGATGCCGACGGTAGCCACCACCCACGCCTTGTACATAAACTCGAAATACAATCCGAACAGCCTGAGCGCGTGAATAAGGCTCGACGTAATGAGCACGGAAAACGCAAACGACAAGCAAAGCGCCGTAAGCGCAACCGTAGCGTGCTCGAACATTTCCGCGCCGAGCAACGAGTTTTTCGACATACCGGCGTTGAGCAACGCAACTCTCGTCTTTTGCGAGGTCGCGCGCCCGATAAGCGCGGATGCGACCGTAACCGCAAAAATGAATATCGTCACCACAGTGGCGAGCGTGCCGATGAGGTCGAAGACGGATTGCATACTCTCCATCTCCCACTTGAACGCGTCAAGCGTTTTCACCACGAAATAGTTGTTGCCCGCAAACTTCGAGCGAAGAAGCCCCACCGCCTCGTCAACGTTGCCGTCCGCAACCACGAGCACCGTATCGACGTCCTTGTCGAAAAGGGTTTTCAAGGTTTGCCCGGACGCCACGATATAGTTTCCGCTGAACAGATTATGTTTCAGCACTCCGCCGACTATCGCTCGTCCGCTCACGCCGTCCATAGCGATTTCAAGCACGTCGCCTTCCTTCACTCCGTACAGCACTTGCAGTGCGTAATCGACGAAAATATACGGTTCATCGCTCGAAATGCTCTCGTAAACTATCTCTTTTGGCGTGATAAACTCAAAATCAACCATATCCAGCACGTCTTTCGAGCCAAGCACGTTCATAGTCTTCGTCTTTCCGTTGAGGGTGAGATCGGCTTTGCTCCAAATCATTTTGGTTGCCGCCTTAACTCCGTCCGTTTGCGCGATCTTTTCAACGTCCACGTCCGCCTGAATGTTGGTGAGAAACGCCATATCCTTAAACTCGTCGATATACGAGGTGAATATTCCCGTCGTCAGCGAGTAGGACATAAACAGCATCATAGCAATCGTCATCCCCACCGTAAGCATGGTGACGGAGCGTGAAAAACGCCTGTCCCTTACCACGTTTTTCGCACCGACTGTAACGCTCGGCGCAGATGATTTCGCAAGCAGTTTGCCTTCGATTTTAAGCGCCTTCGAGCAGACCGTCGCAAGCAGAGCGATTGCCGATGTCATAGAAAACACCGATGCGATTGCCGTTGCGGACGGCACGCAGAACTCGACGATAACGAATATAATCGTAAGAATCGCTAACGTTGCCACGAGTACGGCAGACGCCTTCGAGGGTTTGCTTACGTCGAGTTGATTTTCTCTGATACTTCCCTTAAACGAGCGAAGTATCGGCGCGAGAGAGGACAGTATCGAACACACGAGCCCCAGTCCTCCCGCGAGGAAAAGATATCCCACGGATATTCCGAACGTCACGCTCGAAGAAAGCGTGAGTTTCAAAAGTCCTATAAATACGCCCACCGCAAGCAGCGAACCAATCAGCGTTCCGATGCCTGCCTGAAGCGCGCTTTCTGTGAGGAACAGTCCGAAAATTTGTTTCTTCGTTGCGCCCACCACTTTGAATTTTGCGATGAGGTTGACCTTTTCTCCCTCGCTCATCATAAACAGAATCACGATAATTGCAACTCCGAGTATAAGCACTGCGCCGCCCGCAAGCACGATAGGAGCGGTGAGGCTTTGAGTCTGCTCCTCGATATACTTGACGTCCTTGGACGCGCTCACGAGCATACCCTTATACGAATCCTTTGCGGATATTTCCTCAATAGTTTTTTCGATATCCGTTTTATTCTTCAAAACGAGATGGATTTCGTTGCACAAATCCTCGCTTGCAAAGATAAGTTCGGAGAGTTTTTTTGTAAGTCCGAGCACGAGATACGGCGAGTCGTCAAGGAAATAACCGCTCTGTTTTGCGATAGCCCCGACGTAGCATTTTATGCTTTTCGAACCGAGTTCGAGCCTTATCTCGTCACCCACCGACAACCCGAAGTGTTTTGCGGCGTTTTCGGAGATAATCACGTCGTCCGCCCTGTTTCCGTTCTTTATATCCGAGATATCCCCTTTTGCGATCTCGATAGTCGCAAGCGTTTCGAGTTGATCTCTTTTGAATCCCCTCACGCCGACGTATTCGTCACCAAAAAGCGCGTACAGTTTGAGTGAGGGCACGATTTGCTCGATACCGTCGATTTCGTTGAGAGCGTCGTCTTTCATAATACGATCGCTCGTGCTGTTTGTGGAGATAGTGATATCGCTTATGCCTGCCGATGCGGTTTCGGTCGCATAGATATAGTCGTACACCGCGCCCTTAAAGGAAATCATACAAAAAATCATCGCGACGACAACCGCGACCGCCAAAGTCGTGGCAACAAACCTAAACGGTTTAGACGTGATGTTTTTAAGGGCAATTTTGAACATATATTTACGGCAAGTAAACTTCGAGCAAGTTTTCGCTTAGGGTGTGGGCAGAGCCCACCCGCAATTATTAATTATTCATTATTAATTATAAATTGATTTCGTCGTCACGAAATCACTCCGTCTTCCATCTTGACGATTCTGCTTGCATACTCTGCATGAGCAGGCGAGTGAGTGACCATCACGAGCGCGACTTTTCTCTTGTCGTTGATATCTTTGAGCAGTTCCATAACTTGTCTGCCGCGCTCTTTGTCAAGACTGCCCGTAGGCTCGTCGAGGAAGATGATTTCTGGATTCGTTGCAAGCGCTCTTGCGATTGCGGCTCTCTGCTGCTCGCCTCCCGAAAGTTGACGAGGATATGCGTCTTTGCGTTTTGCGATACCGAGGTATTCGAGGATTTCGTCAACGTGCGCCTTATATTCGTTCTCTTTTTTCTTGTCGAGAACGAGCGGCAAAGTCACGTTTTCGTAAACGGTGAGATTGGGCACGAGATTGTCAAATTGATACACAAAGGAAAAATCACGCCTTCTCATTTTTGCGATTTCGTCGTCGGGCGCGGTGCAAAGGTCCTTTCCGAGCAGTTCCACTCTTCCGGCGCTCGGCTTGTCGATTCCCGCAAGGATATAAAGGAGCGTAGATTTTCCGCTTCCCGATTCGCCGACTATTGCCACAAACTCGCCCTCGTCAAGCGAAAAGTCAACGCCTTTGAGGACGGTGGTTTCCACCTCTCCCGTGACGAACGTCTTTTTGATATTCTCGGCTTTCAACACGCATTTTGCCATAATGCCTCCGTAGCGACGGATTGAAAGACCCAACCCGTGCGCGCGCATAAATACACTTTGAATTATACCACAGCGTATTTGATAAAACAATAACAAAATATCTGGCGTTTTTCTCGCCAAATATGCTATACTTAAATTATGAAAAACAAGACTTTCCCCATAGGCACTGTGGAATATGCAATCGAGCAATCAAAGACGAGTCCTCAAAAGCCTCGCCTGCTTCTGCACGCCTGTTGCGGACCTTGCTCGAGCAGTGTGCTCGAATATCTCACGCCGCACTTTGACGTGACCGTATACTATTACAATCCCAACATTTTGCCCAAAGACGAGTTTATCAAACGCGAACACGCACTCAAAGACGTCGTTTCACATTTCGACGGCGTAAAACTCGTCGTCCCCGAGCAAGACGAAACCGAGTATCTTTCCTTCGTCAAAGGACACAAGTCCGACCCCGAAGGCGGCGCAAGATGCACTCTTTGTTTCACCCTACGTCTTGAAAACACCGCGCGATATTTAGAAACGCACCGTGACGACTTTGACTTCTTTGCCACCACCCTCACCGTCAGTCCGCACAAAAACGCGCCCCTTATCAACGAGATAGGCACGAGCATTGCTCGAAAACTCGGCGTAAACTATCTTTGCTCCGACTTCAAAAAACGCAACGGCTATCTGCGCTCCATTCAACTTTGCAAAGAATGGAATATTTATCGTCAGCACTACTGCGGTTGCGTGAGCGAAATGCTGAACTAAAAAGCCAAAACTCTATCTTTTATTCAAAAAGCGTTGCACTATGCAACGCTTTTTCGTTTTATCGTCTATTATCGTTCAATTTTCAATTTCAAATCCTATGATCTCGCCCGTTTTTGCGTTGATTCTCAACTCCATATTGCAAACGAGCACTATGCAAACTTTCACCTCGTAAACGTAATGCGAGTTTTTCAAATCGCTTGAATACTCCATCTCTCTTTTACTTTCGGCAATTGACATAACGTTTCCGTCGGCGTGCGGTTTTAGATAATCCAATGCAATTTGCTCTGCTTGCGTTTGAGAATAATTGCAGTTCTTATTTGCCGCTCCAAACGCCGTTCCGAACACCGCGCTCAACACGATCACGGCAGATACGATAAGCACGAGCGTTGAAATCAGCAAAATTTTCAGCGTATTCTTTTTGGCGTATTGTTTTTTTGCCTTTCTGATTTTTTCCTCGTCGTACTCTTCGCTTATTGCTTTTTTCGATTCGTACGCGTCGATAATTTCCGTCATTTTTCGTGCTTTTTCAAGTTCTTTCTCGACGAAATCCTTTTCTTCGGCACTTGCCACGCCGTCTTTATATCTTTGATATGCGCTCTCAAAATCCATATTACTTCTCCAATATTTTCTTTATTTGCTCTCTTCCTCTGAAAAGCATCACTTTCACGTTACTTTCGCTCTTGCCCACGATAGAAGATATGGCGTCGATTCTCATATCCTCGAAGTAGAACAGCAAGATAACTTCCTTGAGATTCGGCGGTAGCAATCCGATTGCATTGTACAACGCGCGATAATTCTCGTCTTTGACGATCTGGCATAGCACTTCGTCGCGCTCGCTCGAAATGTCATCGGACAGTTCGACGCCTTTTGCGTACTTTCGTATTTTGTTGAGAAAAAGATTTCGGCAAACCTTCAATATCCACGCCTTAAAGTTTTTCACGTCGTCCGAAGTCGCAAGCGCCTTGAAAAAGGCTTCCGAAACCAAATCCTCGGCTTCGGAAGCGTTCTTTGTGAGCGACATTGCATACAGCAGAACGTCGTTATAATACTTTTTGAACAGTTGTCCAACAAGATCGTGATCCATAACAATCAGTCGTCGATTTCCTTTTCGCTGTCAAGAATTTTGCCCGTTTTTGCGTCGATTTCGTATTCGTATTCAAATCCGCCCGACTTGAATTCGACCTTCCACACGATAACGCCGTGTTCGACTTCGAGTTCGGTTTTGGTATCCGTGACGCTTTCAACGCCTGCGTGCGCCATTGCAATGCGCAGTGCGTCGCTTTGTTTGATAGAGCCGTTAGTGTCGACGTATTCTTTTCCGTCGGTTTCCACTTTTATAACCGCGCCCGTGACCGCGTTGATTTCATAGTCGTACTCAACGCCGCCCAGCACAAACTCAACCTCGTACACGTACGAACCTTTTTCAAAATCGAGTTTCGCTTTTTTCACGACTGCGTCGCTTGCGCTCAAAGTCGTATTTTGCAATCCTTTGAGTGCGTTATCCACAGCGATTGCAATAGCCGCGTCCGTGCCTTTGAACTCAACGCCCTCAGGCGCTTTTTCGTATTCGGTTTTGTCGTTCACTTCTTTTTTGTGAATCTCGCCGCTTTGAGCCTCGATATCGTATTCGTATTTGGTCGTTCCGACCTTAAACTCCACATCGTAAAGATACTGACCGTCGTCAAAGTCAAATTCGATTTCGAGTTTCGTCACGTCTTTGAGCTCGACACCGGCGTCTTTGAGCGCGATATCTCTTGCCGCTTCTTTCCCGATATATTTATCGTTTTCAAACGGAGCGTCGGGGATTTCGTCTTTGCTCACTTGTCTGTCGTTGATTTTCACCGACTTCACGGTTTTGTCCGCTCCGATCGTCACGTCGTATCTAATACCGTTTATCTCGATTTCCACGTCGAAACTATCATCGCCTTTTTGCATCACGGTTGCATAGTCAACGCTCTGACCGCTTGCTCCGACAGTGAGAAGCGCGATTTGTTTGAACTCTTCGTTTCTTGCTTTTTCTTTTTGCTCGGTGTCGTTGCACGCGGCAAATATCACAGCGCAGCACACGACCACAACGATTGCAAAAGTTATAATCATTCTTTTCTTCATAGGGGTTGCCTCCTTTTGTGTTTTCACATATAAGACAATCCAAAGAAGAAAAGGTTACAAAGTTTTTTCAAATTTCAAAAATCGACTTTCTTCCTTTCAAAAGATTCTAGTTGTTCCTTCCATTTTACGACGCTATCGGTTCTCGTCGTTTTCGTCCGTAGCCGTTTGGAATTTTCAATTCGCCTTCACGTCGGCTTTCCGTCTTTCGACAAAATACGAGTTGTTCTTCCATTTTACGACACACTGAACCTTCGTCGTTTTTTTTTGCGTCGTCGTTTCTGTTTTTTGATTCTTTTAAACGCCGTTTTTACGCGGTTTTTTGCGTGTTTTTGGCAATTTTCAGTTCGGATTTTTGATATAAATATCCGATTTTTGATATAAATATCGTACGTTTTGCAAAAGAATATTCTCAAATCGCAGAATTTTTTGATATGGTTTTGCAAAGGGTTATTTGCATATCTTATAGATTTTGCAATATCATTGTTGCAAAAAAACGTTGCAAGTTATTCGTTTTTCTCTTCTTTGTCGAGAATGACCACTGCGCCCTTAAATTCGTCGCCTTCCCAAATGATTTCCTGCACAGAAGGCAGCATAACGTAGCCGTCTTTCACGTTCTTTACGCTTATAACGGGTGTCGTTATGGTTGCTTCGACGTCGCTTCTTTCAAATGCGAAATCGCAATCTATCATCTCGCAATCGATAAGTTTGAGGTTTTTGCAGTAGCAAAGCGGTTGCGTTCCGATGATCTTGCAATGGTCGAAAGTCACTCCGTCGCAATACCATGCAAGATACTCGCCTTTTACGACGCAATTTTTGACGGTGACGTTTTCTGCGTGCCAAAACGCGTCCTTCGTATCGAAATTGCAGTCCTCGAACACGGCGTCTTTGATATATTGAAAACTGTATTTGCCCTTGAAATCGACGTTTTTGAAGCGGATTGCCGTTGCACGCATCATAAAATACTCGCTTTCTGCGTGCGAATTCGTCATACTCACGCCGTGCGTTGACCACCCGAACTCGGGTGAAACTATATCGCAACCGTCAATCGTGACGTTTTTGCACTCTCTAAGTGCCTTGATTCCGTGCATTTTGACGTTTTTTATGTCGATATTTTCGCTATACCAAAGCGAGGCGCGGCACAACTGCGTCATTTCGCTGTTTTCTATTTTCAGATTGTGATCGTGCCAAAACGGATAGCGCAAATTGAAAAAGCAATCCTTGCACTCGACGTCTCTGCACTCTTTGAACGCGCTCTCGCCGTCCGCCGGGCCGTCGATTTTCACGTTGTTCACCTTTACGTTTCTTGCTCCGTAAAACGCGCGTTCTTCGTCAAAAGTTTGATTTTCGACAACACGATTTTCGTAAGTTTTGGCCATAGTTTTTCCTCGGCGTTATTCGGTATCTAACGCACTAGATTTTCGTTAACGCTATATCTGCAATAAAATGCAAACCGCCTGCGAAGGCAAGCGGATTGAATTTATTTTTCTTCTTGTCTTTCTTCGAGCATCGACTTGACTTTCATAAGCCTCGTCGTTGCACCTCTTTCGTTTTCGTCGAGTTTCATAACGATATACTTTATGGTTTCCTCGAGTTGCGGAATCATAACGTATTCGAGAGCGTTGACTCGTCTTCTGTTCTTTTCGATCTCGTCGGCAAGCATATTGCAAGTTTTTTCGACCTCTGCAAGTTTGAGAAGTTTGGGGAGCAATTCCGTAAGCGAGGATATGGAACTGTCAAGTTCGCTCGTAACGCTTGCAAAAGAGTATGGATACAAATCCTTGCTTTCCCCTTCCGTGACGCTGAAAACGGGCACGTTGACGCTCATAACGTTCTTTGACGATGTTTCGAGCGTAACCTTTGCCGTAGGCATTGCGATTGCCTCTTCGATAACGGCGTCGCTGGACACCGCGCGCGCGAGCATAAAGGATTTGAGCGAATCGCCGAGTTCCTCTTCCACTTCCTCTCTCAAGCGTTTGTTCTCTCGAACGTACAGCATAAACTGACGAATCATTTCGTCAGACTTATCCTTGAGGAGTTTGTGACCTCTCGTGGCGGTTTTAAGACGATTTTTGAGTCGTCTCAATTCCATTCTTGTAGGGTTTACGTTGAGTTTGCTCATTTATTTTCTTCTTCCTCGTCGCTTCCGAGGTATTTTTCGATATATTCGTCGCGGATACGTTTAAGTTCGCTCTTGGGAAGGATTTTGAGGAGTTTCCAACCGAGATCGAGGGTTTCTTCGATGTCGCGGTTGACGTCAAAGCCTTGAGAAACGTATTGTTTTTCAAACTCGTCTGCGAATTTTGCGTATTTCTTATCCGTTTCGGTAAGAGCGGCGTCGCCGAGAATGGAACTGAGTTCCTTTGCCTCTTTGCCTTGTGCGTACGCGCTGAAAAGTTGGTTCATCGTATCTGCGTGATCCTCTCTCGTCTTGCCCTTGCCTATGCCCTTGTCTTTAAGACGGGAAAGGGACGGCAACACGTCGATGGGAGGCACAATGCCTTTTTTGTAGAGTTCTCGAGAAATGATGATTTGTCCCTCGGTGATATATCCCGTAAGGTCGGGAATGGGGTGCGTCTTGTCGTCTTCTGGCATCGTGAGGATAGGTATCTGAGTGATAGAGCCTTTTTTGCCCACGATTCTGCCAGCGCGCTCGTACATACTTGCAAGGTCGGTGTACATATAACCTGGATATCCGCGTCTGCCGGGCACTTCTTTTCTTGCCGCGGACACTTCGCGCAGAGCCTCTGCGTAGTTGGTGATATCCGTGGTGATGACAAGCACGTGCATATCCTTTTCAAAAGCGAGATATTCCGCCGCCGTCAACGCCATACGAGGCGTTGAAATACGCTCTACGGCAGGATCGTTTGCGAGGTTGATGAACATAACCGCTCTCTCGATTGCGCCCGTCTTTCTGAAATCGCTGATGAAGAAATCCGCTTCTTCAAACGTGATGCCGACAGCCGCGAACACGACTGCGAATTTTGCGTCGCTGCCGAGAACTTTTGCTTGTCTTGCGATTTGAGCGGCAAGTTCTGCGTGAGGCATACCCGACATAGAGAACACGGGCAGTTTCTGACCTCTGACGAGAGTGTTGAGTCCGTCGATTGCGCTGATGCCCGTCTGAATAAACTCGTTGGGATAGTCGCGCGCAACGGGGTTGATAGGCTGACCGTTGATATCGAGTTTCGTTTCGGGGATAATGGGTGCGCCGCCGTCACGGGGTCTGCCCATACCGTCGAAAACTCTGCCAAGCATATCTTCGCTCACGCCGAGTTCAATGCCGTGGCCGAGGAATCTTGCCTTTGCGGAAGCCATTTTGATGCCTTGAGAAGCCTCAAACAACTGCACGAGTGCCTTGTCGCGATTGATTTCGAGCACTTTGCCGCTTCTGACTTCGCCGTTTTCCTGTCTGATTTCGACAAGTTCGTTATATTTGACGCCCTCTACGCCCTCAACGAGCATAAGCGGGCCAACGATTTCTCTTATGGTGTTGTATTCTTTTAACATCAAATGCCTCCTTCGTCGGTAAGAGCGCGCATTTCGCTCTTGATTTCGGCGAGAATTTCGTCAAATTTCGACATTTTCGTTTCTGGAATATACTTCGCTCTGCCGATTTGCTCTCTGACCGAGAGTTCGAGAATATCCTCGACATCGACGTTCTTTTCGAGCGCTTCCTTGGCAAGTTCGTCAAAAGTGAGGATAAGACGGAGCATATACTCCTGTTTTGCGAGCGAGGAGAACGTGTCTACTTCGTGAAAAGCGTTCTGATGCAGATAGTCCTCTCTTATGGACTTTGCCGTTTCCATGGTAAGTCTGTTTTCGGGAGAGAGTGCGTCCATACCGACGAGTCTTACGATTTCGTCGAGGCTTGCTTCTTCTTGGAGAATACGCATGCATTTTGCACGCAACTTCATCCACTCCTCGTCAACGTTATCCGTGTACCACTCGCCGAGACGCTCTGCGTAGAGCGAATAACTCGTAAGCCAGTCTACCGCGGGGAAATGGCGTTTGTAGGCAAGCGACGCACTCAAGCCCCAGAACACTTTGACGATACGCAAAGTTGCCTGCGATACGGGTTCCGACAAGTCGCCGCCGGGAGGTGAAACCGCTCCGATTGCGGTGATTGAGCCCACCGTATTCTCTTGTCCGAGAACTTTGACGATGCCCGCTCTTTCGTAGAACTCCGCAAGACGGGAACTGAGGTATGCGGGATACCCTTCTTCACCGGGCATTTCTTCGAGACGGCCGCTCATTTCTCTGAGCGCTTCTGCCCAACGCGAAGTGGAATCCGCCATAATTGCGACGGAATAGCCCATATCTCTGAAGTATTCGGCAATGGTGATACCCGTATAGATTGACGCTTCACGCGCTGCAACGGGCATATCCGAAGTGTTTGCGATAAGCACAGTGCGCTTCATAAGCGGTTGACCGCTCTTCGGGTCGATAAGCGTCGGGAACTCATTGAGAACGTCCGTCATTTCGTTTCCGCGCTCGCCGCAACCGACGTACACGATTATATCCGCGTCCGCCCACTTTGCAAGTTGGTGCTGAACAACGGTTTTTCCGCTTCCGAACGGACCGGGAACTGCCGCAACGCCGCCCTTTGCAATCGGGAAAAGCGTATCGATGACTCTTTGTCCCGTGACGAGAGGCGCTTTCGGGGAAAGTTTTTCTCTGTAAGGTCTGCCCTTTCTGACGGGCCATTTTTGAAGCATGGTGACGTTGACGTCGCCCTTTTCGGTTTCCACCACGGCAATCGTTTCGTCAACGTTGAAGTCGCCATGCTTGATTTCCTTGACTACGCCTTTTACGCCGTAAGGAGTCATGATTTTATGCTCTACGAGGACGTTTTCTTGCACCACGCCGAGCACGCTTCCGCTCTCGACGCTGTCGCCTATCGTAACTCTCGGCTCGAAAGTCCACTTTTTCTCGTGGTCTACGGCAGGCAGATATACGCCTCTTTCGATACGGTCGCCGGCAACTTCTCTGAGTTTTGCAAGCGGTCTTTGAATACCGTCGTATATACCCTCGATAAGTCCGGGAGCAAGTTCGACAGAAAGCGGCGCGCCCGTCGAATACACGTTTTCGCCCGGGCCGAGTCCGCTCGTTTCTTCATAAACCTGAATGGACGCGCGGTCGCCGCGAAGTTCGATAACTTCGCCGATGAGTTTCTTCTCGCTCACGTGAACCACGTCGTACATTTTGCATTGGGACATACCCTCTGCAACAATCAACGGTCCGGATACTTTTACGATTTTTCCAGTTTCCATTTTCGTCCTCTTATTTGTTCTCTTTGTCGAATAAAATATCTGCGCCTATCGCTTTTTCCACGTTGGCTTTTATGCCTGCAAGTCCCACGCCCTGATTGCCTTCCGCCGACGGAATCGGCACGATGACGGGATAGGGACGGGATTTGTATCTTTTGATGAGCGCGTCCGCTTGCAACGCGACTTTTTCCGTCACGAAAATGACGGCGTACTTCCTTGCAAGCGCGTGAATGGTGTCTCTTGCCTTGTACTCGTCGTCAACGGGGAAAACGTCAAGACCGATGGCCTTGAATGCAAGCACGCTGTCCTTATCTCCACATACCGCGATTGCATTGTCACGCATAGAGTTCACGCATCCTTTCTTTGATGATTTGCGGCGCAACGCGATTCTTCACGCCCGCCACGATGAGTTTTGCGATTTTAAGTTCCGTCTTTTTGCTCATATAGAAGGCGACGACGGGTGCGATCGAATAAAGATCGTCCTTTTGATCCTTCCATATTTTCAGCAAAGCGTCGTCGCTTTTCGCTTCGAATACGACGAGTTTTCCGCCCTCGTCAAGCGTTTTTATATCCTCGAAATAAGGCGTTTCTTTGAAGGGAAGGCAAAGTTCTTCGCCGTGGCTCTCCCACACGCTCTGAAAAGTCGAAAGCGCAATCTTGCCGCCCTCTATAAAGCCTTGCTCGAAGAAAGCCTCATCGAGTCCGAGCCTTCTCGCTCTTTCAAAGGAAGATATATTGAGGTAGTCTATTCTTTTTTCAAAATATTCCTTTGCGACCTTTCCGCTCTTTTTGCAAAGTTCGAGTTGATGAGCGTACTGCGTTTTGTCAACGTCGATATCGAGTTTGTGTCCGCCTATCTCACCGCTTGCCAAAGCCTCCTGCGTTTTGAGGATAATCTCCTGCATACGCTTTGGAAGAAACTCGACCTCTGCCGTGTCTATTGCGTTTTGCAAGACCTCGACGGAATAGAGTCCGTCGGGCGCAAACGTTTCAGCCTTAGTGCCCGAAATATACGCTTTAAGCAAAATTTTGAGGTTGATATAGTCGCTCTCGACGATGAAAGCGTCCAATGCGCCGCCCTCGTTCATCTCTTTGAGAAGCGCGATATTCTCCTCTTCCGCACGCTTGAAAACGGCGTCGAAATTTTCGCCGTCGCTCCCGAAGCCGAGTTCGGCAAGGGCTTTTGACGCTTCCCTCACGTCGGACGCGTCGAGAAGCCTCTGCACTCCCTGCGGAGTAAGAAGTTTGCTTTCTCTGCTTTTTATCTGGGCGTTTTGGTACAAAAACTTGTATGACATATCAGCCGAAAATTTCCTTTGCCGTCTTTGCTTCCGTTTGCTCTTTCAAAAGCGCGACTTCAACCTCGAAAGTGAAGTTTTTGTCAACGCCGTTTCCGCCGAGCACGATTCCGCCGTCAAAATCTCCGAACTGCTCTGCAAGGGTGAGTTTTATGCCCTTCTTTTTTGCAAATTCGGCAAGCGACTCTTTGGTTACGATATCCTTTTCACGTTTGGAAATCGTCACGACGTCGCCGTCCTTTGCGTTTTCGAGCATGCCGAAAACGAGCGCGGAATACGCTTCTTTATCGAGATTTCGGAGATTTTCGAGAGTGCGCTCGTACACGACGTCAAGCACCTTCGTCTTTGCCGCGAGCGTAAGTTTTCTTGCGTCGAGTTCCGCAACCGTTTTGGTGCGTGCGTCGACGTCGAAAATCATCTTGTCCGTTTCCGACTTGAAAGAATACATATATTCCTTGCACTCTTCTGCCGCGGCGGAAATGATCTCGTCGGCCTTTGCGTTTGCCTCGGCTACGATCGAATCCGCTTTGAGATGAGCGTCGGAAATAATTTTTTCAACGATGGCTTCTTTGCTCATAACGATTAGAACATCAATGCGGATGCCGTAGCGGTCGTGACCTCTCTGAGAGAATCGGTTGCGGGCATCATAACGCCGAGAAGAGATACGAGAAGTGCCAAAACGGCGTAGGTTTCAACCATAACCGTCAAGATGATAGCCTTACCGCTTTCTTCGGGACGTTTTGCAACGAGCGCGATGCCGCTGCAAGCCACTTTTGCCTGATACAATGCGCTCAAAAAGCCTACGATTGCCATCGGAAGGCATGCAACCATCAAGCCCAAACCGCCCGTTATCGAGAGTCTTTCAACCGAGCCGAAAAGGTCGATTTTGACAAACACCAAGAACGCAACGAGCAAGCCGTAGATGCCTTGAGTGCCGGGGAGAAGTTGCAAAACGAGGCATTTTGAAAACTTATCGGGGTCTTCGGAAGTGACGCCTGCCGCCGCCTTACCTGCCGTGCCGACGCCGATTGCAGAACCGATGCCTGCCATTGCCGCCGCAAAAACCGCGCCGATGAGAGCAATCAAAGTGCCCAGTGTGAAGTTACCCATATAACTACCTCCTACTTTTCCAAGTATGTGTATTTTGTTTTCGTTCCGAAAGGCACGAACACGTGTCCGCAACCCTCGTAGAATTTTCCGAAGAATTCGATATACTGCAATCTGCAGTTGTGCACGTATGCGCCGAGCGTGGATATGCCGATGTTAAAGACGTGTCCGACGAGGAAAATCGGCACGCAAAGCACGTAGCCTATCGCCACGAGATTTGCAGGGAACAGCCCGAGCACGACGGAGCATATCTGATTGACCACGAGCGCGACTACGCTGCCCGAAAGTCCCAAACCGAACAAGCGCGCGTACGAAAGGATATCCGACAAAATATTTACGCCGTCGTAGAGTTTTCCGAAGCCCGTAAAGAAGGAAGTCACCTTCTTCACGCCCTTCTTGCCGCGCGTGTTGCCGAGCACCAAAAACAGTGCGCCTGCCGCCATAAAGCCTATGCCCGTCCACTTGAGAGCGGTCAGTTGCTTGAAGAACAACAGCGAGAGCGCAAGCATAATTATGCCCGCAAAAATCATATACCACGTACCCACCGCAAAGAATGCGTCGAGAGGACGTTTTTTGCGGATGAGATTGATTGCGTTGAGCAACATACCCGCCACGATATGCACGAAACCGAGCGCAAAGGATATGCCCAGCAGATACAGCGGTCCGTTGCCTTCGAGCGGCTGAATAAGTTGCAGTTTGCCAAGGAACGTGCCCGATACGTCAAGTCCGAACCAACCGCCGAATATCGCGCCCCAAACTATCGTTGAGATGCCGCCCATACCGACGATGAGAAGCAATCTGCCCTTGCCGGGAACGGGCTTTTTCACAGCGTAGGCGATAAATCCGCCCAAAGCGAGCAATATGCCGTACGCCGCGTCCGCAATCATCATTCCGAAAAGAAGGAAATAGAAGAAGGACATCACGGGATTCGGGTCGAGGTCTGCAAAGTAGTTGGGCGCGCTGTACATATTGGTTATATCCTGATACGGCTCGACTATCTTGCTGTTTCTCACGTAAGTTGGGACGATTTCGTCCTCTTTGGGATTCTCGAACTCGTAAACGACGGTATCGCCCATATCTTCGAGAAGTTGCTTCAAACTCTCCTCGAATTCGGCAGGATACCACGCCTCCATAACGAAACTGCGCTTTGTTGCGGCAAAGCCGTCGATGGCGGCAAATTTGTCGAGTTGCACGAGATAATAATCGTAAAGCGTCTTGAAATCGGCAACGTACATCTCTTTGACGAGAGCGCGCGTTGTCAACTCGAAAGTTTCTTCTTCGAGTTCTACGAGTTTTTCATTGAGTCTCGCAACGTTTTCAAGAGGCGTAAAATCGTTGTTGGTTGCCGCGCGTGAAAACTCGAGCGATTGAAGTTCAAACGAGAGCGCGTCGGCAGCGTCGCTCGTTGCGATCGCAACGACGGGTTGCACTTTGCCCTGTTTTAAGAATTCGACGTAAACGCAGTCGTTTTCCTCTTGATATTTTTGCAACGCAAGCGTGTTTTGAGACGGAATACAGCCCAAAAACACGGCGGTTTTTTCACCGTTTTTGTAGAAAGAATAGGGCTTGCGCAAAGATGAATACACTTCGTGTGCCTCGATTTCTTCCTTGATCGCCGCCTTTTGAGCGGCAATTTCTTTTTGTCTTGAATTGATTTCTCCAAGGTCGGCAATATTTGCCAAAAGTTCGACCTCTTTTGTGTCGATAAGGTCAAAATCGTCAAAACTCATTCTCTCGATTTGAGAAAGAGGCGGAGTCTTGATTGGTGTATAAATGTAAGGGCGTTCGCTCTTTTCGGTTTCTTTTGCAAACTTTTCCGCGACTTTTCTCTGATCTCTGAGATAGGAAAAAGCAAACTCGATTCTTGCAAGTTGAGTCTTTATGCGTTCGCAAGATTCGGAATTGTCAAGTCGCACGGTATCGTCGATATCGTGCGTTTTTGCGATTTCAACGTTTTTGGTGCGTTGAAGCGCCTTGAACAATTTGTGCCTGTCCGACTTGTGCGCGACAAGCACGAGTTTTTTCATCTCAACAATCATATTCTGCCGTTGTATATAAGTGTTTTAGCCAATTGTCTTTTCTTCTCCGCAGTATTTTTCGACGAGCAAACGAGAAAGTTCGTCCGCCTTTTCGCTTGCGGCGAGATTGTGATTCGCAACCAGTTCGTCTGCGGATTTCTGTCCTTTTTTGAGGATATCTTCACGCCTTTTTTGCGCGCTTGCTTCCGCCTTGTCGAGCGCGATACGTCTATCGTCTCTACACCCTGCGACAGTCGCTTTCTTTTGCTTTTCGGCGGCGATTTCCGCCTCTTGCGCTATCTGCTTTGCCTTATTCTGCGCGTCACGAACGATCTCGTCCGCTTTCGCTTCGGCTTCTCTTATCTCTTTCAAAACGTCGTCAATCATATTTCACCGTCCGTTTTCTATGTCGGAAATCATATCGATTCGTCTTTGATGCCTTCCGCCCTCAAACTTTGCCGTATACCACGCTCTGACGATTTGTCTTGCCTCGTCGGGAGTTATCACTCTTCCGCCGAGCGCAATCACGTTTGCGTCGTTGTGGCGTCTCGACATCTCCGCCATAAAAGCGTTGGTGCACACCGCGGCGCGAATCCCTTTCACTTTGTTGGCGGCAATGGAAATGCCTATGCCCGTTCCGCACATAACGACGCCGAGGTCGCATCTTTGCTGCGCAACCGCATTTGCCACTTTGAGTCCGTATTCGGGATAATCGACGGAATCCGTCGAAAAACACCCCAAATCCACGACTTCCGCGCCGAGTTTTTTGAGTTCGTCGACGACGGCGTCTTTGAGCACGAAACCGCCGTGATCGCAACCGATAGCAACTTTTGTCATAGCAATCTCCGTAATACCGTATACTTGTTATTATTATACCACCGCAAAAGTTTTATTTCAAGTGTAAAATAAAAAGGTATTGCATTAAAAAAAACTTGATATTTATTAAAAAATCCTCGCTTCTTTGTCGAAAAAGCCGATAATTCTCGTTATCCTTTGCATTTGCGGCATAACGAACGCAATATAAAAAAGGCGCACTGTTTAGGTGCGCCTTTTCGTATTTGCGTAGGATTACGCAAGTTTTTTGAGTTTGGACTTCTTGACGATAAACGCCACGAGCGTTGCAACCACGATGATTACCACGAGTCCGACCGCAGTGCAAATTGCGTGCAATTTCCACGTCGCCATCTTCTCGGGCGCGGTGTTGACGAACACGAGACCGTTGACGTAGTCGGTTGCGTATTCGATCTTGCCTTCTGCGTTGACGGTGTACTCGCCATTTTTCAGGTTGTTGCCGTCCTCTGCGAGTTTCAACTTGGTCAGACCGCCGTTGCTGTTGACGTAATAAATCGTGATTCCGTCAAGGCTCGAGAGTGCGTCGGGCATATTTACGGTGACTTTGACCGTGTTGCCGGAAAGCAGAACGAGTTGGTCGTTGAGGTAGAGATTGACTCTGTACACTGCCGAAACTCTTGCGTTTGCAACCTTCATTGCCGCCACGTATGCCTCAACCGCTTCGAGATAAGACGTATCGTCGGCAGTCTTTTTCCCGTTGGACTTGATTTCTTTGACGTCAAGTTTGTTTGCAACGAGTCCTGCGCCCGTTTTGACCTCGATCGTATCGCCGTTTTCGGCGTCGAGTTTGGTCGTCGTGAGAACGAGCATACCCGTGCCTCTCATAAAGACGTAGTTGTCTGCGTTGAGGCTGTCGTCGTTGAGTTCGATAGCAAAAGCGTATCTGCCTGCGCCGTCGATATCGTCAAGGCCGACGAGTCTCGTTTGATCTTTGGTGATCGCAATAGACGCGTCATTGCTCAAATCGTCCATCGAAATCGAATAAACAACGGTGTACTTCTTGTCTTTGACGTATGCCGCCGTGAAGTTGTGCACGGTTGACGTTTCCGCACTGCCGCCGTCCGTTCTTGTGTATTCGTCGTCTTCCACTTTAACGTTGACGATTGCTCTGAGCACTTGAAGATCCGCAATTGCGGTTGCCGATTCGTAGTTGACGCGGATAGGATCGTCTGCTTTGCGTCCGCTCGGATCGAACTTGACCGTCACTTTGTACTTGCCCGCATTGACGATTTCTGACTCGGTGGTCGGTTGATACTTGCCGTCTTTGTACACTTCGTAAGTGATGACGAAGTCGCTTCCGAGCAAGCCCGTGTTGTCGACCAACGTGTTATAGGAGATTCTGTCACGATTGCTGTCGTTTGCATACGGATGAGCCTTGCCGTTGTAGTATTCGCTGACGTTGCTTGCTCTCAAACCTATGCTCGCCTTGGTGATCTCGATTTGTTTTTGCACGTCGCCGCTATTCCACTCGATATAGTAACCGTTGACGTCCTTGTTCTCGCGAGTGACGAAGTTTCCGTCTGCGTTGATATAACGTCTGACGTTGATTGTGCCGCTGTAAGTGCCGACGTTGACGGGTTCAAGCGATTGTCCGTCAGCACCGACAAAACTCACTTCGTCTGTGTCGTAGACACCCTTTACGCTGTCACGCAAACGATTGATGCCTTTATTGTTTTTGTCGATTGCGTACACGTAGGAAATCTTATCGGACGAGTCGCTTCCGACGCTGATTCCGTCAAGCGTGGGAAGAGTCATTTCGAGCGTTGCGGTTTCGGGGCTTACGAGTGCGCCTTCGCCGGTCATATCGAACACGGTTCTCACGACTTGCACTCCGTCCACGTCAACGAGTTTGTGCTTGACGGAGTCTTTGCCCGCCAAAATGACGTTGTAGTTTTTCACCATCGTGTCAAGCGTATTGTAATCCACGTCGTTGGGCGCTACGAGATAGAACACGTAGTATTCGTTTGCGCCGAGATCCGCTGAAATCTTCGCCGTTTCGGGCGCTTCGATCGTAGTTCCCGTCTGTGCGTTGTAGATTCCGAGTTTGAATTCAGGATAGTAGTTGGTCGTGCCGCTCTTGAACAGCGTGATGACGGATTGTCCGCCCACGATGCCCTTTGCGCCGTTTCTGTCGAGGTACAGCAGTTCTACGTTGGGCATTGCGCCTACGCCGTACTTCTTGCTATAGCCGTTGGAAAC
This sequence comes from uncultured Eubacteriales bacterium, assembly GCA_900549225.1. Taxonomy (GTDB): domain Bacteria; phylum Bacillota; class Clostridia; order Christensenellales; family CAG-917; genus CAG-475. The sequence continues at coordinate 21,044 of URNP01000008.1, forward strand.
CGTGACGATATAAAGGTCTTTCTTCTTCACGGTGAGCACGCTGTCCGTACCCGTTTCATTGTTTTCGTCCTTGTTGGTGTAGATTCCCACAAACTTGAAGTTCTTTGCGTTGCCTTGCGTGTTGAATCTGAACGACGTTGACGTGCTGCCTGCGTCGGGCATAGTCGCGCTGAAGGAAACGTATGCTTGCGGAAGCGCCGAAATTCTGTCGTTTGCATCTCCGCCCAAGCGAATATACTCGCCTTTCGTGCCTTCCGCCGCCTTTTCAAACGCACCGTTTTCCGCAAGGTTGTAAGTGCGATCCGCAAGGAGCGATGCCAACTCGTTTACGTCCGCTCTATCGGCAAATCCGACTGCACTGAGGAATTGCTCAAATTCCATATAGAAGGACGAATCGCTTGCGTACGCATTGATAAGCGTATAAGTTTTGCCGTTATTTCCGACGAGAGCGTATTCCACCGTGCCGTTAAATCTGCCCGTCGAAACGCCGTATTCCGCTTCTGCGTCGTTGAGACTTGCGTTTATGGTTCTTGTCTTGATTTTGCCTTCGAGGTTGACGGTGCTGACCGTTTTGCCTTCGATCGTGTAGTTGTAAGCGTCTTTGCCGTCAATGCCCGAAGCCGTGAACACGACGTACTTGGCGTTTGCGTATGCGCTGTCGAATTTTGCAGTGACCGATTTGATCGTCACGTCGTCGCCCGTTACAACGTTTGCGACTGCCGTCGAGTTGTAATCGAAGTCGGTATTGAGTTCGCCGAAGAACTTATCCGTGCCGTCGAAAGTCTTTTCAAACGCCGTCGAACCCGCCTTTCTTTCAATGCCGTTTGCTCTGATATAGACCTCTCTTTGAGTGATCTTTCCTTCACCGCGCAAATAGTTGATTTCGTCTTCTTTGTCGCCGAATGATTTTACGCCGAGATCGCTCTTAACGGTCGAATCGTCGTTCAACGCGTATTGTTTACTCACCATATAAACGCCTTGCGATCCGAACTTATAGAAGCCGACGATTGCGTTTGCGTTCTTTGCGGCGGCAATGTTCTCGGTTTCGGTTGCTTCGATATAGTACTTAGTGGTTTCGAGATTGTACCAATACTCTTCGATATTCTCTACGCCTGCGCCCGGAGTGCCGAAGAACACTTCGCCGTTCACGACGTATGCGGCAATCTCTTTGCCCTCGATCTTATTAGTACTATTATATACTAATGTATAGTTCTCATATAATTCCTTACTATTGCTCAAACGCAAGTTGTAAGCCGTACCAAGTTTCGCAATGACGATGAAGTTGCCGTTTTCGTCGAGTACAGGGTTGCCGTCGACGTCTCTTTCGATTTCGACGTTCTTGTCGTCGAAGTAGGCGTTGTTTCTCGTCTGGATTGCGTAATATCTTTCGTCACCGGGCATCATACCCTTGAACGTATAGCTGATATTGTTTTTGACAACCGCTTCGTCGCCGTTGTATTCTTTCTCGCCGAGATTTGCACTCACGAGCAACGGGCGAGCGTTGATATCGCCTGTGAGAACGCCCTTATATTGCACGAGTTCGTAGTTTCCGATTGTTTCGAGCGCTTGCTTTGATTCACTGTCGGAGAGCGCGTCTTTCACCTTGAGCGTTGCCGTAGAAAGTGCGATTTCGATATTCTTGCCGACCTGTCTTCTTGCAAACGCGCCGCTTGTCACGACTTCGAACAAGGAAGCGTGCGCCGGAATGATTCTTTCATCGTCGATTGTGACGACAATATCGATATCCGTCGTTCCGTCGTAATACTTGTTGTTTACACCGAAGTCGTTGACTTTGAGCGTAATTTGTTTCTTGCCGAGATTCAATGCGTCGAGAATCTCGAAATCGTCCGCTGCGCCGATTGTCAACGTGTTGATTTGATTGTATTTTCCGTCCGTTGCGCTGAAAACAGAGCCTTCGAGTCTGTAGTTGTTAAGAATCCTTGCCTTCTGCTCTTCAGTGCCGCCGAACGCAATTTCAAGTCCGCTGACCAAAACGTTGTGCTTGCCGTTTGCCTGCACGTTGGGATTCGCATTTCCGTTGAGCGAAAGTGCAAATTTCACCTTGGTTGCGTCAAACGAGAACATTGCGAGTTCGTCTTTGAGGTTGTCTGCGTATTGCACCGTCGTGAACGTGCCTTGTGTGCCGACAACGTCCCAATCTACGCCTTTTTCAAGCGTGCTTTCTCCGTTGTACACTTTATCCATAAAGTTGATATTCGGGATAAGTCTTGCTTTTGTAATCTCAACGTCGAGTTGGGAATATCCGAGGCTGATTGACTGAGCGTCAACGACGTAGTTGCTGTCTGCAACTTTCGAGTTGACTGCGTCTATCACAACAGATTTGGACGAACCTACGTTTGCGTCGTCAACGAGACCTTTGAGTTGCAAACCTACGGTTTGAGCCTTGTCGCCGATTGCAAGCGCGCCCGATTTGAACGTGAACGCGATATCGACGCTCGTCGTTCCGTTGTAGTCGCGATCAACCGCGTCGAGAGATTCAAAACTGTCGCGATCGATACGGCGCTGTGTGATTTCGGCTTTAAGATTTGAGATTGTGATCAACGCGCCTGTTTTTCCGTTGTACGTTGCCGTCTTGTCAATCGTGATGCTCGAATCGTCTACGCTGAATTCGTGTTTTTCAAATCCTTCAAAGAAGACCGAGATAGTTACGATATAGTTATCTCCGACGTCCTTGCCCGTGAACTTGCTTTCGGAAACGAGATCTTTTTTCGCCGTATTGAGAGCAAGCGTTTCAAAAGCGATATTGTCGACAGTCAGATCCGTCGTGTTGTCGTATTGCTTTTTGACGATGACGTCGCTCTTGCCGAATTTTATTGCGCCTTCCCAAATCTCGATGGTTCCAACGCCGTTTTCGTTGTCGATCCAGAAAATCGTCACGACGATATCGCCTTCGGTCGAATCGTTTACTTGCGTTTTGTTACCGTTGTTGTTGAGAACGGTTGCGAGTTTGTAGTTGTGAGCCTTGCTTCCGTCGAGTTTGAACGTATCAAACGAAATGGATTTGTTGTTTCCGACCTCTTTACTGTCGTAATTTGCGTTTGCAAGGAGTTTAACGTCGTCCGTCGCACGCACGAGGTGACGAGTCAAATCGTACATGGTGACGTTGTTTTTGACGTACGGAACGATCGTATTTTCGTCAACGGTCTTGCTCAAACCGACGAAATACTTGGTTTCGAGTTGGATTTCTTTTTGTGCAATGATCAACTTTGTTGAAAGATCGAGTTCGGCTTGAACGCTGAAGTCGTTGTTTTCGCTATAGAAGTTAGTGCCGATTGCGAAACTGTAATACTTGTCCTTCGCATTGAGGATTGCGCCTGCTTCGTCGGTTGCGTCGTCGTATCTGTTTGCAAAACTTACGCGGCCGCCGTCTTTATAGATCGCTCTGACGTACGCGCCCTTGATTTTGTCTTTGATAGCGTCGTACGACATTCCTGCATACGTTCCGTCCGCTGCGAGCGCCGTGCCGTTGACCGATTTGATTGCAAAACCGAATCCGTACGCACGGTCCTGATCACCGTAAACTTTGCTCGTTGCGCTTGCGGTCGGAACGATCACGACTTGAGCGGGATTCACCGTTATCACGACGGGTTCGACGACCACTGCGTCTTGAAGTTCGCTACTGCCGTTTACGAGTTTTGCGCCGTCAATTGTGACGGTATATCTGCCTGCGCCGAGCCAAGCGCCGTTTTCAACGCCGCTTATGCTTGCGCTCCACGTGACAGACGTGAAATCTGCGCTTGCGCCTTGCACTTCAAACTTCGCCGCGTCAAATACGAGCGACGTGAGATCGTTCCATTGATGACCGAACACAAATTCGAATTTCGCGCCGGCTTTTGCCTTGACGACAACGACGTTTTGTGCCGTGATATAGACGAGATATTCTCCGCCTCCGACAACGATTTGGATATTACCGTTGTCGAAAGTGCCGTCGATTGCCACTTTGTAAGCGACGACTTTTTCATAGCCTTCCACCGTCGTTTCAGTGCCGGGGGCTACGAGTTTGAGGAAACTGCCGTTTGCAAAGATCGCATCCACCTCGCCTGCAACCACAATATCTTTTGCGGCGAGTTTGTAGGAAGGTCTGATTGCTCCCAAAACGGCGTCGGAAAGATCCGTGCCGGACGGGAATACGCTGTTTTGACCGCTTATATCGAGTTCGACCGTACGTTTTTCGATCGTGAAATAACGGTTTTCGGTTTGAATACCGATTGAGTAGTTCTTGTTTACGTCAAAGAGCGTTGCGTTTGCGTTGTAAGCATATTGCGATACGCCCTCGCCTTCTACACGCGAGATTCTTCCGTCTGCGAAGTAGAAGACGTAATTCGTTGCGGTTATTTCTCCGTTTTCTACGTATCCGTATCCGTCAAATATTTCTTTCAAAATCTCGGATTCGCTTGCGTAGAGATGTGCAAATTGAGCAAGATCCACGCCGAATGAGAGTTTGGGGTCTGCGTCGCCGTACTTCTTGATTGCATTCACCGCCGTGATCATAACGCGGCGTTGCAAAACGGTATAAGTGCCGCTCACAAACGTGACGTCATAGTTTTCAACTTCGGAATAACTTGCATTATTGAGAATTTGATAAGGACCGACGTCGAGCACTCCGCGGCTGTTGTTCGTGCCGTTGACGAGCAAAGCGACGTTGATACCCTCGCCACTCATCTTGTCTTTTGCAATGCCCGTGACGTCGTAGTCAAGCGCCGCGCTCGCGCCGTAGGAAACGACGACGTCCTTTGCGGTGATGACGACTTTACCTTTGACGATCTCGTAGTCGAATTCAGCGAAAATTTGTTCGCCGCTCTCGTTCATCGCAAAGTCGTCCGTGACGAAACTGTCGTCGTCTTTGGGAATGTAGATTCTGACCTTATACTTGCCTACTTTCGTAGGAGTTGTCGCTATAGTTCCGTTATCCACAAAGTCGTATACAAACGAATCTTTTGATTGCGGATAGGTGAAGTTCATCCAATTTGCCACGACCGTCGGCTCTGAAGTGTACGGAACGGTTCTGCTCGTAAGGCTTGCGCTTACTTTTCTTCTTGCCGCAAGTTCAAATCTATTGCTCAATTGCAGCGCATTGAGATCGTTTGCGTCGTCCAACGTCAATTCTATCGTAGACGCGCCCTCGCTGTCGAAAGGCGCAAACGTGATATAGCCCGCGTTGTCGCCTGCGACGTTCTGCCAAGTGAGAATACTATCGTAGTTTTCGAGAAGTTTCGCGGCGTTATTGTTGAATGCAAAGGGAACGTAGTTACCTGCAAAAGACACGTTGAACGTCAATTTTTCACCGCGTTTTGCGGACGTAACGGCTTTGCCCTCTGCGTTCACGACTGAGATGCTTGCGAAGTTGTTTTCAAACTTATCGTTGCTCTTCACCGCCGCCGAAACGCTGTAGGTGTTGGTGTCGACAAATACGTAGTATTTGTTGAGAGCGGACACGTTGCCTGCTTGGTCCTCCGCCCAAATATGAATCACTCTCATACCCGCGCCTTGCATAGCAAGCAAGTCAACTGCGAAATCGGTGACTCCGCCGTCGTTGATTTGGTTGCCCGTGACGAGAATGTATCTGTTGAATTTGAAATCCTCTTGCGGATTCGTAGACGTTCTATAATCTTTTGTATTGAAGTAACCTTCTATACTTTCCAAATCGCTCTTTGTTTTCACAGCGCTTATGCCGTAGTGAATCTTGAGTCCTTTTGCGTAGTCCGTTGACAAAATCGCGTCGGAAAAACCGAGCGTTGCTTGCAACGAATAGGAAGAAGTATACCAATCTCTCAAAAGCGGAATGGTATAATTGCCGTCCTCGAACGCTTTGATATAACTTATATCTTCGTTCTCGTCGACGAACGTCGGCAATTCGGGCGCTTTGTTGTCGATGAGCACCTTTACGCCGCCCTTCCAAGCAGTATCCGTGTATTCGACCACTTGATCCGCTCCGTCTATTGCGGCAATCGAAGCGTACTGTCCTGCGTATGCTGAGAATGCGCTCACCCACTCGTAGAAGTATTGTCCTTCACCCGGAGCAGGAACATCAAACAAGAATACGCTCTTGCCGTCCTCTACGGAGTACGTAACCGTTATCTCTTTTCCGTTTATGGTTATCGTCGCGGTATTGCCCGTCACGTCGGTTGCCGTCGTGCCCGCAACGTACTTCAACAGCGTTGCTTGGTAAGAACTTCCGCTGTATTCGCCCGATCCATTTGCGACCAACGCATGTGCCGTGCCGCTTTTGTCCTCGAATCTGAGCGTATAGCCCGAGAATCCTCCTTGATTGATCGTAAATTTAAGTCTGACGTCACCCGTTGTCCACTTGCCGTTGTTTGCGGCGTCGATGCCTGTCCAAGTGTTCCCGTTTTTATATTGGAAGTTGAGCGTATATTCGGGTTTGTCGTAGTCAACCTTCATATAGTAGGTTTGCACGCTGCCCTTGTTGCCTGCAATGTCAAACAAATAGAACGTGAAACGATAATATCCGTGTCCCGTAACTTTGTCGGTGATCGAACTCGGATTGCCCTGATCTCCGCCACCGTACGCTTTTGCCTTTCCGTTGACGAAGTCGTACCTGAACGTACTCAAATTGCCGTAAGCAATCGGATTGATGCCTGCGGCTTTCACCGCCGCATAATTGGCAAATTGCGTAATACCGATACTGTTGAGTGCGGCAAGGCTGTCCGCTCTGTTGACGGTATAGAACCAAATATACGGGGCATACCCTGCTGCCGTATCGTCTTCTACGATATTAATCTCAGCCTCAGCCGTCAAATTGTTTTGACGGAACCACTCCAACTTGTTTGTATTCGCTCCGAGTTGAATGTAATTGTCAAGTGAAACTTGCGTGCCGCTGTTGACCGTTTCTTTTCCGTCCGCGCCTATTTTGCTTGTAGGGGCAGTGGTGTCGATGCCGGAAAACTCTATTCTTGTAGGTGTAGATTTTCCTTTTACACGAGTACCGTCACTAGACTTGCCGCCATAATCCTCAACGTCCGTTTTAACCGAGCCGTTGTCTGTCATATATAGCATAACGGCAACGCGTCCGCGATTTATATAGTGAACCTTGGCAAAACCGATCGTCACTTCTTGGCCTTTGTCGTTCTCAATGGTAATTGGCTTAAGAACGTCTCTGTCGGCACTATTCCAAACGTCAAATCGTGTTGCATCGTTGATTGTTACGCTTCTGATACCGGATGCATATTTTAGATGCGTAGCATTTGTAGTTTCGGTAGTAGTAAACGACGTTCCCGATATACCCGTTATCAGTCTGTCGCCGACGCCAATGGTTTTTGCCGCATCTGCCCCGTATTTGGCTATTGCGGCTTGAATCGAGCCCTCTCCCGAATAATTGTACATATCAACATATTCGGTTTGCGCAAACTTGTAGTAATTGTAATTTGTGCCGTTATATGAAATCGTACCCAAACTCTTGTTTGTGTAAGAAATCATCTTACCTTCACCATTTGCAATGTTATCGAGTTTTATCCCTCGTTTGATTGAATCGTAATAAACGGGAGAATCTGTTGCGTCCGTTATGTTTGGATAATAATTTGAACCGGTTTTACCCTCGCTATATGAATTTTGAATACCGTAGATTGAAGACGCCATCGGTGCAGCGTTATCGCTTATCTTCAAAGAATCGTTGTCGGTAATGCTACCGTTGAGAGTGATTGTAAACGTTACTCTTATGTTGGACATATAAACATGGTGATCATAAGAGCCGGCCTGTTGACCCCATCCGCAGCCCAATGCAAATCCAAGCCCGGGGGTATCTTTCGTCAGTGTAACCTCATTAGACGTACGATCTTTTGCCCCTTTGCTGTTGCTGTTTTGATATCCTGAAACAAATCCCGTTTTATCTTGTCCGCTTTCAGACTTGTTGTTCCTCAAATCGTACGACAACCCTGCCGTCAATTGCTTTCCATACGGAACTGCAACTGCAGAATAAAACAGATTGTTGACATATTCTACCAGCCAAGTAGAATCGCCTTCTTTTGCGCCTATGTTTGCGGTAACTTTAGCTTTTACCGTAACGTTGTCGTTTTGAATCATTTGAGCGATAAATCCGCCCAAATTGAAATTAATAACTCCATGAACTTCTGCGGCCGCCATGCCATCTTCTACACCCCAAAGCCAGTGATTCGCATCGCCGACGTGAGTATACATGGTTGTATTGCCTTTCAGCTTAAAAATCTGATGATTGCTAAGTGAGGGGACAATAGTATTATATGTTTCCTCATACGACCAAGACGTAGTGTTCGCAGACAAGCCGGGGTAACCGAAATGAACGCCCGTCAGCTCTCCGCTATCGCCGTAAAAAGCAGCCGCAGAACCTAGCGTTGCATCATCTTTCTTATCCTGCCTCTCTACATTATAAGCATTTGCAACTTGTGCGTTGTTTGCCGACAGCGCAACCGCAAAAACCAGCGCGAAGCAAAGCGCAAGCACGAAGATTCTTGCAAGCGAGAGTAGTTGTCTTGATTTGTTGCCATTTCTCATAATATCCACCTCGGGTGTTGGTGTATGCGCGTATGCGCCTCATCGCGCGCATATGTGCGCAAATTTTTATACATTACAATATTACACGATACAATAAAACTTGTCAATATTTTATGCAAAAACCGTTTTCGGCGACAATTCCCTTGTGCCTTCGCGCCGCTTACGATACAACAAATAGTATTTCGACAAAAAAATTGCTTTTGCGCTTGAATTATCGAAAAAAGCAATGTAATATTGTGTATCGCATCCGCATTGCTCTATACGGGGCAAGACGAAGCGGGTTTTGCAATTTTTTGAGGAATCATGGAATACGTACAAGAAGGTTTAGGTTCAAATCAGACTCTTGACAGCAAGGTTCAAAAACTTGTCATTCTTTTCGTATTCGACAAAATGGCGATACCCCTTGCCGAAACCACACTTTTGGACATATGATCTTCCGACAACAACTGGCTCTCGTACATGGAGTGCAAGCAGTATTTGGCGGAACTTTTGGACACCAACCTCGTCTACCGCGTGCCAAAGAGCGAGATGCTCAACATAACGCAGGACGGCGTGAGTTGCCTGTCGCTGTTTTTCACCAAGATTCCATCTTCCATTCGCGACGAAATCGTGGAGTACGCTCGCGAAAACCGTATGCGTTTCAAAAAACGCCAATCCTATTTTTGCGATTACTCGAAAAACGCCGACGGCACTTACACGGTGATTATGCGCATCAACAACGACATCACCACCCTGATGGAACTCAAACTCGTGGTTGCCAACCGCCAACTTGCCAAGTACCTTTACAAAAGTTGGGTGGACAAGGCGTCAACCACTTACTCTCTCATTTACGACAACCTCATTGAGTAACAGTTTGTCGAATCGCGACTTTACGGCACTCCTTGTGCGACGACTCGTTTGCGCTTTTGCAAATTAGAGTTGGCTCTCAAAGTGTGCTTTTTCTTTTGTTTAACGAACTTTCACAAAAGGTACCTCCTTGCGTTTTTACAATCAAAAATCAAAAAAACGGCACTTTATCTGCTGTTTTTGCACGAATAAAGTGTCGTTTTTGTCATTGCGCAATATTTTGAACATTTGCCGCAACACGTCAATTTGCTTTGAATCGAGTGGCAATATTTCTATTGCGATTATCGAATATCTATCATCGATTATTGATTTTCGTCGGAATTTTCTTCGGCGTTCTTATCATCGGAAGCAGTCTCGTTTTCGGGAGTTGCGGCTTGCTTTTCTTTTAGCGCAAGTTGGGTTTTCGGGCGGAGTTTTTCAAGGCGTGCGGCATACAGAACGAGCACCGCGATGATAGTCGAAACCACCGCTTGCACGACGTTTTTGGGGAGCGAAGTCAATGCGGATTCGGGCGTGCCGTACATAAACGCTTTGCAAATATAATAGCCGAGCGCCATCAGCATCGTGCATACGATAGAAGTCAACGTCGCAAATACGATTTTGAGCGCAACGTCGCGTTTGGTAGGGTTATCTTTTTTGCCGAACCACATGTATATCAGCGAAAACGCAACGCCTGCGAGCAAGCCTTCGATTGCTTTGATGACGAGCGTATAAAGCATCGTGACGGGATACGTGGTGAGGTCGGCAAGGAATGCGCCGAGCCCCCCTGCGATCATTGCGGTGAGCGGATTGAAAAGCGCAGCCGTGATCAGAATCGCACTGTCACCGATATTGAAATTCGCAACGGGAGTGGACACGCCGATGAGGGTTGCAACGTACACGATCGCCGTCATCATACCTGTGTACGCGATAAATTTGATCGTAAATTTTCCGTTTTTCTTCATAAAAAAATCTCCGTTTTTGGCGGAGAAGGACGTGCAGACGGACCGCCTGCGCACTACTCCTTCCCAGTCTGACTTTACAGGCGGTTGCGGAATCTCACCGCATCGGCTGTTGGGGCTGTTGGACTTGTCCGTTCAAAGACGGCATCACCACCGGTTGGGATAAACCCACCCAAGAAATAGATTTGCTACGCTTATATTGTATGACCTACATTTCACAAAGTCAATATCAAAGTGGTCATAGTAAATATACAGATTCCGAGATATGTATCGACTTTCATAATTCGCGAGTAAAACCCGAGCCGCAACAGAACCCCAAACTCATCACACACTTATTTGAAGCGTACTTATAAACGGCATCTGTCCTTTCGAAGACGGAACTCGAGCCGCAACACATAGAAAACGGTTCAGATTGTTTCATTCTACATTGATGCGATATTTGGATGAAGAACAAGAAAGATGTGATTTTTGAACAATGAGCGTACTGAACGTACGTGACTTGTGAGAAAATCGCGTCTGACGCAGTTATTCGCCAAATAGCACATCAATGCTTAATAATAAATACTATCGCCCCTACTATCTATCCCAACCACGCACGGAAAATCCTCCACCTCGAACTCGTGCACCGCTTCTGTGCCGAGGTCGTCGTAGGCAAGCACCTTCGAGTCGCTGATTTTGCTTGCATATAGTGCGCCTGCGCCGCCTATTGCCGCAAGATACACGCATCCGTTGCGCTTTATCGCTTCGTAAACACCCTCGTTTCTATCCCCTTTGCCAATGGTTGCCGTAACGCCGCAGTCGTACAAAAGCGGAGCGTATGCGTCCATGCGCATCGAAGTCGTAGGGCCTGCCGAAAGGACTCTGCCGTCTTTTTCGCACGGGCCGACGTAGTATATCGCTTGTCCTTTGAGGTCAACGGGAGGGATTTCGCCTTTTTGCAACGTTTCAAAGAGTCGTTTGTGCGCCGCGTCTCTACCCGTAAGCAGTTTGCCGGAAAGATAAACTACGTCGCCGACTTTGAGAAGCGCAAGTTGAGATTTTTCAAGCGGAGTTTTCAATTTATATTCCATATCTTACCTCACAGCACGACGCGCGACTTGCGCATAGCGTTGCATTGAATATTGACCGCAACGGGCAGTGCCGCAATATGCGTCGGGAATTTGCCGATATGCACCGCAAGAGCGGTCGTATCCCCGCCGAAACCTTGCGCACCGATTTTCAAAGCGTTGATTCTTTCAAGCACTTCCTTTTCCATAGCGGCAAGGGTATCGTCCGAAGACGGCTCGCCCACCTCTCGTAAAAGTTGCTCCTTTGCAACGCTCATAGCCTTTTCCGCAGTGCCGCCGATCCCCACGCCGACGATTATCGGAGGACAAGGGTTTGCGCCTGACTCTTCCACGGCTTGCACAATGCAATCCTTCACGCCTTCGACGCCTTGAGACGGTTTGAGCATAAACAGCCTTGACATGTTCTCGCTTCCGAAACCCTTGGGCAAAAACTCGATTTCGAGGTCTTCGCCTTCGGCAAGGTCGATATGCACGATTGCGGGAGTGTTGTCTTTGGTATTGATTCTCGAAATCGGGTCGAGCACGCTCGCGCGATATCCGTTTTTGCTATACCCCACACGCACGCCCTCGTCGATTGCGTCGGTGAGAAGTCCGCCCTCGATATGCACTTCCTGACCGAGCCTTACGAAAAACACTGCCATTCCCGTGTCCTGACACACCGCAAGCCCTTTTTCTTTTGCGAGAGAAGCGTTGTCAAGAAGCATACGCAAAGCAAACTTCGCGTTTTGTCCGCTCTCGTTTTCAAGAGCGGTTTGCATTGCCTTCACGCACGAGGGAGTTATCTCCGAGCACGCCGTGACGAGATTTTCGACGCTGTTTACGATTTGATTGTAAGTTATGGTTTTCATAGGTCGATTATACCTTAATTGATTTGCAAATTCAAGGCATTTGTTGTAAACTTATGCTATCAAACGGACGGAGATTTTTATGGACTATTCCAAAGAATCCTTAAAGAAACACTACGAGTGGAAAGGCAAGTTGGAAGTGACTTCGAGAGCAAAAGTGCAAAACAAGCAAGACTTGTCGCTTGCATATACGCCGGGAGTTGCCGCCCCCTGCCTTGCGATAAAAGACAATCCCGAATTGTCCTACTCTCTCACCAGACGTTGGAATACGGTTGCCGTAGTCACGGACGGAAGCGCTGTTTTGGGGCTTGGCAACATAGGTCCTGAAGCGGGTATGCCCGTTATGGAAGGCAAGTGCGTACTGTTTCACGAATTTGCAGGAATCGACGCGATCCCCATCTGCATAAAATCTCAAGACGTCGATCAGATCGTATCCGCCGTTTACAATATAAGTCCGAGTTTCGGCGGCATAAATCTTGAAGACATCTCTGCCCCTCGTTGCTTTGAAGTCGAGGCAAGACTCAAACAACTCTGCGACGTTCCCGTCTTTCACGACGACCAACACGGCACGGCGATAGTTCTTGCCGCCGCGCTCAAAAACGCACTTAAAGTGGTCAAAAAAGATATATCAACTGCTCGTTTGGTTATAAACGGCGCAGGAAGCGCAGGTATTGCGATTGCGGAATTTTTGCTCTCTTTGGGCGCAACCGACCTTATCGTTTGCGACAAACTCGGCGTGATCGACGATAGCGATCGTTTCAATTTTGCACAAAACGCACTTGCAAAACGCACCAACCCAAGAGGCGTGAAAGGCACTCTTGCAGACGCGATAAATGGCGCGGACGCATTCATAGGCGTGAGCGCAAAAGACGTGCTTTCGCAGGATATGGTTCGTTCTATGAACGCCGATCCGATCGTCTTTGCAATGGCAAACCCCAATCCCGAAATCGACCCGAAACTTGCCCTTGAAGCAGGCGCGAGAATCGTTGCCACGGGCAGAAGCGACTTGCCCAATCAAATCAACAACGTGCTTGCGTTCCCGGGTATATTCAGAGGTGCGCTCGACGCGCGCGCAACGGATATAAACGAAGCGATGAAAATCGCCGCCTCGAACGCGCTTGCGTCTCTCGTTGAAAATCCGAGCGAAAGCAACATAATTCCCGAACCTTTCGACAAGCGAGTTGTCGAGACGGTTGCAAAAGCCGTAAAGGACGCCGCCGTTGCAAGCGGAGTTGCAAAACTCGACTGACACTCAAAATATGAAAAAAGGGCGCGGAACACGCGCCTTTTTCATTGATTTCGTCATATATTTTCCGTTTTCAAAATATGCTATTGCTGTGAAAAAAGCATTCAAAACCGCGGCGTTATACATCGGGACGGCAATCGGCGCAGGATTCTCATCGGGCCGTGAAATCGCTCTGTTTTTCGGCAAATCGTCACCTTTGAACGTGGCGATTTCATCGATATTTATGTCGATAATTTGCGCTTTGTTTCTCATCGCAGGCAAAAATCGTCTGATGCCGAAGGGCAAAATCGTCAACGCAGGCATATTTTTTGCCGCAAGCATATCGCTTTGCGCAATGCTTGCGGGCGGCGACTTCGTGATGCAATCTATGACGGGCATTCCCCTTGCGCTCGGACTTACGATGACAATACTCGGCGGAGTGGTGGTCGTTCTCGGCATTGAAAAGATAAGACTTCTAAACAGCGTACTCGTGCCGCTTATCGTGATTTGCATCTCTCTCATATTCTTCAAACTGCCCGCACCTTCATACGAACTTCCTTTCTCGATTTCAAAGCCGATTTTGTACAGCGGTCTTGACGTACTGCTTGGCGGAGTAATCGTTTCCGAAGAGGGCGAAAACCTGAGTTACAAAGAGATTTTGCTCAGTTGTCTGATGATATGCGCGTTTTTGTTTGGAATGTTGTTTATGCTCCAAACGGTAGTTTTAGCCGACACAAACGGCAGTTTAATGCCCACTCTTGCAATTTCCGAACAATTGCATCTGAAATATGCCTGTGGCGTTCTGATTGCCGCGGCGATATTCACCACCCTTGTATCATCGCTTAAAATCGTGAGCGACAGAGTGTCGAATGTTCTTTTGAGCACAAAAAAATTTACCTCTTTGGGCGACGAAAAGCACAAGGCTTTCGTCGTTTTTTTCATTCTCTTGATTACCTATCCGTTGAGTTTCTTCGGGTTTGACAATATCGTTGACACGCTATATCCCGTCAACAGCATACTCGGCGTAATCCTATTTGCAATAGTCGTAATAAGGCTGATCGTATTTGCCGTAACGCGTATAAAAATGAACAGAACGACACTACCTCGCAGACGGAATACGAGCCGCAAGTCGGCGAGCATATGAGCGCCGAAGTCAAAACACGTGAGAAAAGGGAAAATTGTATTTTAGATTTTAGTCGTGGCAATGGCAAGCATCGTCATCGCAGTCGCAATCGTCATCGCAGTCGCAGTCATCGTCACAATCGCAGTCATCGTCATGGCAATGGTCTGAATGCTCGTGATTGTGCTTGAAATAGTCCTCAAACGGTGATTGTCTGCTTTCGTCGTCAACTTCGTCAAGTCCCTTGAGGAAACGATAAAACGGGTCGTCCGAGAAATCCTGTTTCAAGTCAAAATCTCCGCCGAGTTCCTCAACGGCGTTGCGCAATTCCATATACTCGTTGTAATTCGGCTCGTAATTCTCGCAAAACGTTTTGAGCACTTCGATGCCCTGCTCGTCGCCGTAAGAGCCTATGAGCCTTGCAAACAAAGCGACGTCCTCCCCTTTGTAGAGGTAACTCACAAGCCCCATAAAGATGGCTTTGTTGCCCTTGTATTCCGCAAGAATTTCCATCAACATTTTGCCCGTTTCACCTTCGAGTGTATAGATTTTGTCAATCATATCGTCGAGAATGGGTTCGCAGTCCTCGAGCAAATACTCGTAGGCTTCGAGTCTTTGATGGTAGGGCAAATCCTCGTTGAGCAAAACTTCGAGGTTTTTGAGCATCTCTTCTTTCGTTTTTACGTCGGACGTGACGGTATCAATCTCTTGCATCTTCATCTCCGAAAATAATCTTATAGTATTTGTCGAACGTTTTTTCGTTGAGGTTGTAGCGTTCGATGGTTTGCTCGCGCATATCGTCGGCGTCGCACTCGTACACCTTGCAAAGAAGCACGCCTATGAGCGTACGTACGCTGCGCATCTTTGCGATTTTCATATACTTCGGTTTGGAGTATTTGGGCTTGCCCTTCTCGTCGAGCATAACGATAGAGTTGACGATATTCGAGAGCGTGGCAAGGTATATATTCGGTTCTTCGTCGGTATAGACGATATCCGACACGCAATACGAAACCGCGCCGTGCAAAATCCCTCCGAGTTTGAAAAACGCGTTGGGGAAAACCATATCTATGCTTTTGAATCTGTCCTGCGCCACGATATCGAATCTGAATCTGAACGTGCTGTCTTGCACGAGGCAGAAAATAAATCTCGACGCCAAGTCGAAGGACAAATCGGTTGATATGAGTTGTCTACGCAGAAAATCCTCAACCCACTTCGAGTTGACGAGCGCAAGTTTGTCGACGAGCAAGAGTTTGAGATTCTCGTTGTCGTCCGAAAACGCCCATTCTATGAGTTTTTTGAGGTGGTCGCTGTCCTCTTGAAGTCCCTCGACGACGAGTTGCACTTCGGATGGCGACATTTTCAAAAATCTGTCCAAATCCCTGTATCTGTTGATTTTTTCGACGTAGGGCAAATTCATAGAATACGCCACTTTGTCGGGATTCTGCTTGTAAAGTTGCAAAAAATAATCCGCAGCCGAATTCTCTCCGAAGATAGTGCGCACTTTGAGCATAACCTTGCGCGCTTCTTCCTTTTGACCGAGGTTGTAAAGCGCTTGCGAGAGCCAAATCATAGTGTTGGGCTGAAGGTCGAGCGTGGCAAGCACTCGGCGCGTGTATTTGACCACTTGCGAGTGCATCTCCATATTCACGAGAATGGGCAAAACCATAAGGATTTCTTCCATATTCGTGTAGTCTTTCTCGAGTATTTGGTCAAGCACGGCGTAAGCCTCCGCACTCTTGTCCTCCATCAAAAACGCCGTTGCGAGCGTGCATTTCACCGCAAGATTGTCGCCGTCCTCGGCGAGCATCTTTTGCGCGTTTGCGATGACGCTGTCGATATCGTTTTTCATCATAAGGCACACGAGCACGATATGATTTGCGGCGTTTTTGGATTTTGAGCGAGGATCAACTTCGTCCATAAGCGCGATTGCCTCGTCGAGTTTGCGCTCTCTGACGAGTTCGTACGCCTTGCTTATGAGCATTTCGTAATAGTCCTCGCCCTTTGGATAAACCACTCTAAAGCCTTCGTTTTGCGCTTCACCGTCGGGGTTTCCCATATCCTCGGGCAACTGCAAATCGTATGCGTCGGCAATATCTCGCAAGTAATATTCCGCCACATCGGGAAGATTGAGGTCGAGAAAATTCATTGCCAACTGATAAAAAATGCGCTCCCTATCCTGATCACTCGGGTGTTTGGAGAGTGACCTATAGAGAGTCGCATTGGACAATTCCCACGCGCCGAGCGCGCTGTAAACGCCGGCAAGCGCAACTGACGCTTCAACGAAGCGTTCATCTATTGAGAGAGCCTTGTCGAGATAAGTTATGCTTTTTTCGGTTTCGCCGTCTTTGAAAGCCTTTTCGGCAAGGTTGAGATAATCCTCTTTTGAGAGATTAAACCCGATGATTTGCGCCATTATTTTTTCTTTTTCTTCTTTGGATTCTGATAAGGCACGTTTTGTTTTGCCTTTTTCTTTTGAGAGGAAACCACAGTGCCGTTTGCATACGGATTTTGTTTTGCGGCTTTTCTTTGTTCGGCTGCTTGAGCCTTTGCCGCGTCCTCTTTGCGAGTGCGGCACTTGACCATACCTCTCGACGCAACGGCAATCCAGCAAAGCGACATAAACGTCGTGCCGACAAGAGCCATCGCGATATAGATTATGATTCCCAAAAGGTTATTCACTGCGCAAAGTCCGAGAGGAAGCGCAGAAAGAAGTGCCGCCGCAGGAACGCTCAAAAGATTGTTTGCGATTATAACGATTGCGTTTTTGAAGCATTGCGCGAAGGTGAGTTCGTAGGACGTGAAGAGTCCCATCATCACCACGGGAATGAGCAGAAGCGGAGCGCCGATGAGGAAACTGAACACGACCGCGCAATATGCGCCTGCGCCTGCCGTGCCGAGTGCTTGTTGCTCGAGAAGGAACATAAGAGATTCCACCATGCCGAGAGCAACGACCACCATCATAAGCCCTGCGAGCAAATACTTCCACCAATACTGCGCAAAACCCATCCAGTAGGTTCTTGCCCAATTTTTGTAGTAATCCTGATAGAAACTGCGTTTTGCGCAATAGAACAGTCCCGAAAGTCCGAGCGAGCCGAACAGGAAGCATGCGCCGTACATTGCCATCAAGGGCATTTTGACGTCGCGATAAAGGCTTCCCACGCTCACCGCGATGCTGTCGCCGCCGCCGGGGAATCCGATGCCGATATCTCCCATAAAGTTGTACGTTCCGCCGATCATGAGGTTTTCAAAATAACCCGAAAACCATGCAAAAACGACGATGAACGGAATGGTGAAAATCAAAAAGAACAACGTCGCCTTGAAGAGCGTGGAGAATTCTCCGCGCATAACCGCCGCCGCTCTTGACATAAACGAATCGGGATATTCTTTTACGGGACGCGCTTCCGCAAGCCCTGCCACGAGGACTTTTTGGGGCTCTTCCGGCTCTTTGCGCACGGGAGCGTCCGTAAATAACTTGCCGAGCAAAAGTCTTTTGGGCTTTTGAGGTATGGAGTATGCCGAGTTTGGATTGTTGTTTGCCATATACTCTCCTATAAAACCATAGATAAATAGATTATACATTATATAAACGCAAATATCAAATAAAAAGCAAAAATATATTTTCCTTCAAAGGTACGGCGCACGCACAATACGCATATATATGTTATAAAGCGACCTTGCGGATCGCTTTTGATTGACAATCGGGAGCGTTGGTGCTAAATTTTTCTACATAAGGACAATGGAGGCAATATGAAAAAATTTAACGTCGCCGTGGTTGGCGCAACCGGTATGGTCGGAGGCAAATTCCTCGAAGTTCTCGAGGAAAGAAAACTGCCCGTTGAAAACTACTATCTCTTTGCGTCGGCAAAAAGTGCAGGCAAAAAGATCGATTTTTGCGGCAAGCAATATACCGTCATAGAACTCACAAAGGAGAACGTCGCAAACTTGAGTGGCAATGTTGACTTTGCTTTGTTTTCGGCAGGTGCGTCGGTTTCAAAGGAGTTTGCTCCGCTGTTTGCAAAGATAGGCGCAATCGTCGTTGACAACTCGTCGCAATGGCGCATGTACGACGACGTGCCTCTCGTCGTGCCCGAGGTCAATCCCGAGGACGTGAAGTGGAACAAGGGCATCATCGCAAACCCCAACTGCTCCACCATACAAGCCGTGGTTGCACTCAAACCGCTCTACGACAAGTTCGGAATCAAGCGCATAGTGTATTCCACCTATCAGGCGGTATCGGGCGCCGGCGTTGCGGGCTACAACGATCTCAAAGACGGAATCAACGGAGTTGCTCCCAAAAAATTCCCGCAACCGATCGCATACAATATGCTCCCCCACATAGACGTTTTTATGGAAGACGGCTACACCAAAGAGGAGTGGAAAATGATCGTGGAAACACGCAAAATTTTGCACGATCCATCTTTGCGCGTAACCGCGACAACCGTACGAGTTCCAGTGTTCTACGGTCATAGTGAGTCGATAAACGTCGAGTTCTGCAAAAAATGCACAAGACAAGACGTCGTTGACGCACTTGAAAACTTCCCCGGACTAGTCGTTATGGACGACGTGAAAAACAACGTCTACCCCACGCCGCTCATTGCCGAAAATCACGACGAAGTTTTCGTCGGAAGAATACGTCTTGACGACAGCGTGGACAGCGGCGCAAACCTTTGGGTCGTTGCCGACAACATAAGAAAAGGAGCGGCTACCAACGCCGTGCAAATCGTCGAATTGCTTATAAAAAACGCTTTGGAGGCATAAATGATTTTTAAGGGCACAGCCACCGCGCTCATCACTCCTTTCACAGAAGATGACAAAGTGGACGAAAAGGCTCTTTGCAATATCGTCGAACACCAGATCGCAAGCGGCGTAAACGCACTTGTCGCACTTGGCACGACGGCAGAGACCGCAACGCTGTCCGAAGAAGAAAAAAAGCAAATCATAAGCCTTTGCGTAAGGCAAACGAGAGGACGAGTGCCGATATTGGTCGGCGCAGGATCGAACAGCACCGCGCACGCCGTTGAAAGTTGCCGCATAGCGCAAGAGTGCGGCGCAGACGGGCTTTTGATCGTCACTCCCTACTACAACAAATGTACGCAGGAGGGGCTAGTGCACCACTACGGCGCAATTGCACGCTCGACGAGCCTTCCCCTCGTCTGCTACAACGTTCCCTCTCGCACGGGCGTGAATATGCTTCCCGAAACGTTTGCTCGCATATGCGAAGAAAATAAAAACGTGGCGGGCATCAAAGAAGCAAGCGGCAATATGGAGCAAATCGAAAAGTGCATCGCTCTATGCCCCGAAAAAGTGATAAGCGGCGACGACGCCTTGACTTTGCCGACTATGGCAATGGGCGGACTCGGCGTGATAAGCGTTGCAAGCAACGTCTGTCCGAAGTTTGTGAGCGATATGACGAGGCTTGCGCTTGAGGGAGATTTCGAGAAGGCTCGCAAAATGCAACTTGCTTTGCTTCCTTTGATATCGTCGCTGTTTTGCGAAGTCAATCCTATTCCCGTAAAAAAGGCAATGGCGCTCAAAGGTTATTGCACCTCGAAGTTGCGCCTTCCTCTCACCGAGATGACCGGAAAAAACGCCGACAAACTTGCAAATATCCTCGCATCTTTTTGAGAATCAAGGATAAAAAAGACGACTGCAATCGCAGTCGTCTTTCGTTTTTGTGCGTTGATATTACGCGGTTGTCTTTTTTGAAGGTTTGACGGTGAGTTTGCCGCAGCCTTCGTATGCATTGTTTGCAAGGTTCTTCACCTCGGTCACGCCCGTGATTTGAGTGAGAGCCGAGCAGTTGTAGAATGCGTGATCCGCAATCGTTTCGATGCTCACGGGCAGTTTGACTTCGACGAGGAATCTGCACTCTGCAAACGTTGACATATTGATTTCTTTGAGTTGCGTGTTTGCGCTCAGATCGATTGACGTAAGTCCCGTGCTTGCAAAAGCGTTCGGGCCGATATGGTTGAGTTTGCTTGCCTTTGTCAAATCGATCTTTTTAAGATTTTCGCAACTCTCGAATGCGCCCGTACCGATATATTCGAGTTTATCGTTTGCATATTGAACAACCCTGAACATAACGCCGCTCTTTGACGAGTACGAATTGATCGTTGCATTCTTAATAGACGGCAACTCGAGGAGCGTGTCGGGCAAGAACACTTCGACGCCGCTCATATCGTTTTTGACGTCCACGCCGACAACGTTGTATATCTTTGTTTGACCGTCTGTCGTAACGATTTCATATCTAGAACCGATTGCAACGACTCCGCCCGCAACGCCGTCGAGTTTGGTGACGGTCGCATTGTAAACGTTGCCTTCAACAAGGTTTGCCTTGAAGTTGTCTTCCGTGAGTTTTGCAAATTCTTCGTTGACTCTTTGCACGGTGTAAACGTCTTCGAGTGCAGTGCAGTTTGCAAACGCTCTCGATCCGATATTCTTGATATTTGCGCCGAGATAAATTGCTTTGAGCGTTGTGAAGCCCTCAAACGCATTGTTTGCGATATCGGTCACCAAATACGTTTTGCCGTCAATCGTGCAAGTCGCGGGCAGAACGACGGTTTCTGCTCTGTTTGCAGAGCAGCGAGTGATAGCCGCTTCGCCTGCATACTTCACCTCGCCGACGGGGATTTCCTTTTGGTTGACAATGCCGTATTCAAACAAACTTGCGTCCGATTCGAGAACGATCGAATACGCAAGGGTGAAAGTTTTGACGTAACCTTCTACGTCGTCGGAGTTGTAACTAACGACGAGTTGATGGAATCCGAGCACGGACGTATCGATCGTATCGTATTTGAATCCGACGCCCGAATCGATTGATCTGACAGTCACGCTTCCGTCTTGTCCGATGAAGCGCACTTTGAAGTCGCCCAGTGCGTTTGCAACGTCGCCGTTGAGCGGAATAGAGATTGCGCCGTCTTGCACGATTTCCTTGATTTTGGACGCTTTGACGACGTAGTCAAACGCAAATTTGTAAGTGCCGAGTCCGTAGAAGTCGATCGTTACGGTTGCCGTGCGTGTGCCGTTGCTTGCCGTAGCGGTGTCGAAGTTCTCGATTTTCGTTATCGGCAGTGTGCGTTCCGTTCCATCGATATCGACGTAAACGAATCCCGTAGTGCCGCCCTTATACGAGGTGTAGAACAGCGGAGCGCCGTGCTCTTCGCCTTGGCTGACGAATCCCGTGAGATAGAAGTTGCCGCCCTTCTTGGTGCTTATCGTTTGAGTGCTACCGTTTGCGTCGTAGCCTTTGATTGCGTTATGCACGGTTGCAACGTACAAATGCTCGTCGCCAACGTTGATATGGCAACCCTTGGTTTCGCCGTGATATTTGAAGGTCACGACGTACTTGGTGACGCCTTCTTCGTACAACGCCGCATAAGCACCTTGTTTCTCAACGAGAACCACGTTAAAGTCATTTCCGGTTTTGTCGAGATCCTCCATGCTGTCAACGCCCGTGTTGTTGCGCACGATAAGGCCTTTTTCGATACGATTTCCGTATTTGGTCTCAAACGCATTCTTGCCTGCTTCGGTTTTGAGAAGATTCGTATCGACAACATCCGTGTTAATGTAGACCGCCGCCACGTCTTCTGCCTCGAAGTTGTCCTTGTTGAGTCTGTAAAGGTCAACCCAGTCGAGGGTCGTTTGGTCGGTGGTGGTGATCTCTCCCGAGATTATATTGTCGAATTGTCCGAGAACGTTTTGCGTGAAGAAGAGCGTTGCGTTGTGGATAAGGTTGCCGTTTTCGTCTGCGAATGCGTTTTTAGCGATGCTCGGCGCGCCGACGAGTTTTCCGCCCTCATACTTAACTTCGGTGAAGATAAGGCTTTCAAGAGAAGTTGCGCCTTTGAACGCATAGTTTTCGATATGCTTGATATTCGTGCCGAACTTGATCGTTCTGACGTTGTTTGCGTACAGATAGAAGGTTTCCTCGCCGATAGAGGTGACGTCGGAAGGAATGGTGATATGTTCGCTGCTCGTTCCGCTTGCCGAGTAGAAGTCAACGAGCATTCTCGTATTTGCCGTGCCGTCGTTGCCGTCAACGATGACGAATCCGCCGTTTTGACTGCGAATCCACTTCGTGCTTGTGAACGCACGCTTGCCGACTGTCATTATCAGTTTGTTTTGAGCGAAATTGATCTCGTTGAGTTTGTCGCAACCGTCGAAAGCGTACGGAGCAATGTGTCTGACGTTGCCGGGAATAAGCGTGCCCGTTGCCGTTTTATCGATAAAGCGATAATACACTTTGCCTATTATGATCGCCTTGTCTTCTACGACATAGTTTTCGCTGTTTGTGCCGAGCATAAGCGTTCCGTCAAACGCGTTCTCTCCTACGTACGCAAGTTCGGATTGTTCGCCGACCTCGACTTTTGCAAATCGAGTGAGATCTGCAAACGCGCCGTTTTCGATGCGCGCCGTTTTGTCGCCGAGCGTAATCGATTCAAGATTTACTGCGTTTGCAAACGCGCCGTCCGCAATCGAGGTGACGCCTGCAAGTTGTTGATTGAGCGTTGCGATTTGATCGGCGGTAAGTCCGGAAGTATTTCCTTCCGTGTAGTACTCAGACACGCCGAGATTCAAATTCGTGGCAAAACTCACTTCGCCGTTTGCACTCGTTTGACCGACGTATTTATACAAAATGTGTCCGATGACGATAAATTGCTTGCCACCGTGATTGCGATAATAATTATTTTCGTATTCAGATCCGTAGAACAGTTTTTGACCGACGCTCTCGATATTTATCGTCGTGGGCAGAACGACCTCTTTGAGATGCGGAGCGTGTGCAAATGCGTATTCTCCGATTTCCTTAAGTTCCGTTGCGCCGCTAAGATCGAGTTTGGTGAGAGCCTTGAGGTTCATACACGCATACGATGCGATTTCCGTGATAGCGCGTCTTTCACCGTCAAAAATGAGTTCTTTGGGGATAACGAGTTCGCTCAACGATTCGTCTACGATTTTTTCTATGCAGAGTGAACCGTCTGCGTTTTTGGTGATGCCGTTCTTAAACACGACGTCGATATAATAGTTGCTGAGTCTTTGCAAATTGACGTCTGCGTTAGAATCGGCATTGAACACCCATTTGATATATCCGACGGTATTTTGTCCGTTGACCTTGGTCATATCGACGGAATTTTCGCATTGATATTCGCCGTAAACGCCGTTTGAATCAACCTTGACGTACTCGCCGTTGCCCTTGAAAAGTGCGTCCTTGATATCGGTTATTCTGAGATATACGCTCTTTGAGGGATTGCCGTCTTTGTCAACCGCAACGGTGACGTTTGCAACGTAATCGGAATAATTCACGCCGTATTCGAGACCGCTGAATTCGATTCTTGTGATTTTTTTGCTTTCGATGCCGAAAGAAGAAGTCGCTTTGACGACGGTAAGTCCGTTCGCCTTTGCGGTGGCGTCGTCGGTAATAGGAGTTTCGCCGACCTTTATATTTTCGACGTCGCTTTTGAATTCACCGCCCATAGTGTAAAGCGTGAAAGAATAAGTGCGTTTCGTCCAACGAGCGATAAGCGTGATATCCTTTGCGCCAACTTGTTTGGAGAAATTCCAAATCGTATCTTTTTCGATATCCACTTCGCCGTCGCTCGTATCCGCATCGAGATACCAGCCTGCAAAGTAGTAGCCTGTGAAAACGTTGAAAGTGTCCGTTTGAGGTGCTTTTGCCTTGTCGATATTGCGACGCACCGATTGTGTAAGGAGTTTTTGAAGTTCTGCGTTGCTGTTCGGATTGATTTTGCCGCTCTCGACAATTGCTCCGCTCGGAACTGCGAGATTGAACTTCACCGTAACGGTGTCGTTGGTCCAGGCGGTCGTCATCGTCTTGTCTTGAAGACTGCTGTCGATGACGAGGGGGAATCCCGAAGTCGAGTCGTATTTTTTGCCGTTTACGGTTACGCTCTCAAGTGCCTTTGCCTCGCCTGCGGAATCCTTTTCGATTGACATTCTGAACGCGTCGGTAAATTCATCCCAATTTGCAAAAGTCACGCCCTCTTCGAGTTGCACCGTTGCAACGCCGTCTTTTACCGATACGGTGTTGAATTGAATATTTGCAATTCTGCCGTTGTTATCCTTTGCGTCGATGGAAAATCTAACTGTTGGAGTGGGATTGAGTTTGTCTTGAAGGTGAAGCGCAAAAGAGCCTTCGATGCCTTCTGCCTTGACCCAAACCGTGTAATGCCCCTTTTGCCATTTGACGGAAGTGACCACTCCTTTTTCGTCTTTGGTGCAAAAGTCGTCCACAAAGTTTTTGAGCGTTCCGTCGTCGTTCTTCACCGTCGAGTCGGTGATTTTTTCAATCATGCCGACGGACAGATTGCCTCTCTTGCCTTCCGTGGTGGTTTTTGTATCGACGTTCGTGTAGATAACGCAATATTCGACTGCACTAATGTCAAACTCGTCCGTAAACAAACTCTTGAAAACGGAAGAAGCGCCTTCGGGGAAGGAAAATTTCAACGACGAAGTTACCGTGGCATTTTCGCTGTCGTCCTTGCCTTCCACTACGTCCGAAGGATTGATTTCCTCGGGCAAATCGCCGCCGTTTTGCGAACTCTTGTCACAAGCAATCATGCTCATAGCGAGTACGACGAGAAGTACGACGATAAAAAACAAACTGACTTTCTTTCTCATAACTTTCACCTTACACGTGTGCGCGACGAGCGCGCATAAATATAGGAATACAAATATAATACTACATTATCGCAACAAAATTGTCAACATCAAATGCGCTCCTCGCCTCTTACGCATCAAAAAACCGCCTGTTTAGACGGTTTTTTGATATAAAAAATATATGTTTTTTCTCAAATGTCAATGCTTGTTGTTTTCGAGTTTATAGGCTTCTTCTATGCAAAGCGCGTATTTCGTTGCCGCCATAACTTTGTCAAACATAAATCTGTAAACGTGCTTGTCGTCGTACATATCCACCGCAGTTCCCGGCAGATTTGCAACCGTATCGCATCTCGACACGACAAATTCGACGTGCTTGAATTCGTCCTCTACGGGCTCGATTTCGGCTGCGTCGTCAAATGACAACGACATATTGTTTACGCCGTATTTGGACTTCACGCCGACGGGTCTTTCCACCCAATCGGTATCGAAGCAAAGTTTCTCTTTGTCAAGCGTCAACGTGCCGTTTGCAACGAATCTGTAACCATTGCTCGCTTCGTTTTCAACAAACAAATTGACCGTGTTAGATATGCGAAAATCGTCGTTTTTCACTTCTTCGGCGGCGCATTTTCTCTGCTCGTCGTACCAAAGGTCTATGCGCTCGGGGCATACGCTTTCGCCCTGCGGAATCAGTTTTCCGCCGTAGGTGTAAACCACTTCGTTTCCGCATTCGTTGCACTTCCAACGGTTTCCCGACGTCGTTGTGTTAAACTCTGTTCCGCACTTGGGGCAACGATACAGCAATCTGTCAAGTCCCTCTGCGTAGCGCCGACCTTTGAAAACTATTCCGTTGTCGATTTGCCACTTATGCTCGTTCTGATAAAGTGCGTCGCAAATCTTTCGATATATTTCGTCTTTTGGCAATTTTTTGGTTTCTTCCGCGCTGAAGAGCATATCGCAGTTGGTGATGATCTTGCCTCTTCTGACGAAGCGCAGATTGTACGCCCACTTCGGACGAGCAAGACTTGCGCCCTGCATTTTGATGACTCCGACGGGATATCCCAGCCACTGAACGAGGCGCGCTATGGACGGGGCGATTGCCCCCGTAACGCCGTTTGCCGACACCTTGCCTTCGGGACAAACGAGCACGCTTATGCCGCTGTCAAGATACTTCTTGATGCTCTTCACGCAAGCAATATCCGCAAAATACTGCTTCTTGGTGATTGCGTGATAAGAGCCGAGCAACTTTGCAAAAATCGGCATGGAATACATCATATTCTCTGCAACCACAAAGTTCAGCGGAGCGCCGTACATTGCCGACGAGAAATGGATAAAATCGTATGCGGACAAATGGTTGCACACGATAAGCATCGCGCCGTTTTTCTTCTGACGTTTGAAAGCCTTGCTCTTTTTGCAAACGCCGTGTAAAAACGGTCTGACAAATCTGCACAACCCCAAAAAGAAACGACAGTATGCTTTTGAAAACGGCACGTCGTTTGAATTGTTCTTTTTGTTTTTTACGTTCTTTTCGTCCATACCTAACTTATACCAAAAACGCTCCGAAAAGTCAAGTGCGCTTACGCTCGCCGCAAATAATAGAGGCAAATTAAAATCGGAGGCAAGGACAAAACTTTGCGCTCCTACGAAATTCAACGCTCGGCTGCAAAATTCGCACGATCGAATAAAATCCCGTTGCCGCCATTTCACTCAAAGACGAACGATTCGATTTCCTTAAGCATTTTTTCGTTGCCGTCAAAGTTCATTGCAGGCACGAAAATATTTTCGACGCTCATATGCGCTTCCCTTGCTTTGTTGAGTCTCTCGACGGCGAAGGCAGTTTGCAACACCTTGTTGTTGGACTCCTCGATTTCGTCGTCCTTGTCAAACTTTTCTCCAAACACGCCGAGATCGACTATCGAGTCTTTTGCAAAGTGTCCGACCTCCTGAACGTACGCCACGTCGCCGCAAATAATACCCTCCAAAGTTTTGGGATCGAGGGGCGAAAGCAAAAGAGTCAAACCTTTGCGAAGTTTGCTTATCTCTTCAAAAAACACCTTCTTCGCATACGCGCAACCGCTCACGAAAATCACCCTCTTGCCTCGCAAATGGTCGAAATACTCGCTCTCTCCGCTTGGGCATATTGCCCTTGAAAACAACTCTCTGTTCACGCTTGCGCTCGGCTTCAGATCCCGTGCGATCGACGAGGCATAAGCGCGTATTTTATCTTCTTCGACGCCTTGCTTTTCAATTTCAAATTGGTTGTACAAATGACACAAAGCGGACTTTAAGTGTTGATATGCGCGCATAAAGTGTTGTTTCTTGGTTTTAATACGCTTTTCGATTTCCTCTCGCATACCTTTCAATTTGTCTTTGTCAATGTTTTGAGCAAGGTCAAAAATGACGTCCTTTACGACGGGAATATCCACCCCGCTTGCGTGCGGCGAAGTTGCGTCAACCACCGCTACGTTTTTGTCTTTGACGAAAACTCCGTCAAGACTTTGAGGATCTCCCGAGCAAAACCACAACTCGTAATCGAGTCCGAGCGACTTTGCTTTCTTCGCGATTTTTTTGAGCAACGACGATTTGCCCGTGCCGCTTCCGCCCTTCAATAGCACCACCTTGTCCTTGAGTTTTAGTTCTTTTTCATACAAATTAAAAAAGCCGTATCCGCTGTTGTTTCCCAAAAAATATCTTTCCATACACACCTCGCTACATACTATGTTCTCGCACTTTTCGTGTGTGATTAACTCATTTTCAAAAGCGCGCATAACATACCGTATGAACAAAAATTACGCAATCATACACGAAACGGACGAGAGAATGTTTTATCTCAAATCAATGCTCAAAGGTATTTCTTTCGAGCAACCCACACACGTCTTTGCTCCAAACGTGCTTGTCGAGGCAAAGACGCTTTCTGCCGTCGAGGACGGCGCGCAAGTGTTTTGCGGCAGAGTGTTGCAAGAGGCTCAAATGCTTGCAAACAGTCGGGATATAACTCTATTTTGCTACAACCAAAGCGAACGTTTTCAGGCAATAAACTCGCGCCTGACCGCCGAGGGCGCATTGCAAATCGTCATCGAACACTCCAAAAAATCGATTACGGACTGCTACGTTCTTGTTTTGGGATTCGGGCGCACGGGTGCGGCTATAACAAAACTTTTGGGAAAACTCGACGTAACTTTGGACGTCGCTTCCACTTCTTCCGTGCGCCCCGCTCACGCTTTTGCAAAGAGCGTTCTGCCTATGAAAGATTTTGACTTTTCAAAGTACGACGTCGTGATAAACACCGTTCCTTCACCTATCGTGAGCGACAAAGAACTTATGAGTATGAAAGACAATTGCGTGTATATAGACCTCGCCTCCAAATCGGCAATCAATCTCGACTATGCAAAATATCTGGGAATAGATGCCGACATATACCCTGCCTTACCTGCAAAAACCTGCCCCGTAAGCGCGGCAAAGGCTATGTTTGACTACATTATGGAGGTGAAATCATGAAAAAAATCGGTCTGTGCATAACGGGTTCGTTCTGCACTTTTTCAAACCTGCTCAAAGCCCTTGACGACCTTATCGGCGCAGGATACGATGTGATTCCCGTGTTCAGTTACAACGTGTCGAATCTCGACACGCGCTTTTATAAACAAGCGGATTTTGAACGTCTTATCGTTGAAAAAACGGGGAAAACGCCCGTAAAAACCATCGTTGAGGCGGAAACAATCACAAAATCGGGCATAGAACTTATGCTCGTTGCACCTTGCACGGGAAACACTCTTGCCAAAATCGTGGGCGGAATCACGGATACACCCACCACTATGGCGGTGAAAGCAACCCTTCGCACCAACAAACCCGTCGTGCTTTCGATATCCTCAAACGACGCGCTCGGCGCAAATGCACAAAACGTCGGCATTGCTCTGAACACCAAAAATCTCTATCTCGTGCCGTTCGGACAAGATGCTCCAAACAGCAAGCCGCACTCGCTGATTGCGGATACTTCTCTAATTCTGCCCACAATCGAAAAAGCCCTAAATCACGAGCAAATACAGCCGATAATACTCTGATTTATGGTGGAATTTTGCCGTGTTATATGTCGATTTTAGTTGAGGGGCATTTCAGTCGGCTTTTACTCGGCTTTGTTTAGATTTTGAATCCGCTCTGATGCGGCTTTGAATTGTATAAAAAACAACGGTTTTGAACTTCCAAAACCGTTGTTTTAATTGTTGTTATTTTGCCAAATTATCTTTCTTTTTTGCTCACACAAAGAAACGTTTTTTGATTTCCGCTCCGAGCACCGCCCTGCCGAATATCAGCGAGAACGCCACTTGTGCAAGTCCAACGCCCAGCGTTGCAACCGACGCAATCCAGTTGTAGCCCGCATAGTAGAGCGACAAGCAGTAGTTGATCGGGAAAAGCGCAATCATAAACAGTGCCAACAAGAAATAGTAGAACGCAAATCTATACCATTTTTTGGTTATGAAAATCGTCAAGGTTGTCACCAGCGACAGCGCAAAGGCGGCGCACGGTATCACGTAGGAAAGCGCGATGTAGAACTTGCCGAAATGCAAACATATCAGCATCGCAAGCACGCATAGCCAAAACATCGAGCGGAAGTAAACCGAACGCAAATCGGTCGGGAAAAACACAAACTGACCAATCACAAGCCAGAAGAATCCCACCGAGGCAAGCCCGATATAGATGATTGAATACAGCCCCGACAGCACTGACGCAAGCAACAAGCCCACAAGCGTAAGCACGGATACGGCAAAAAATATGTCTCTAACCAACTTTTTGACGTTGGTTTTCTTTTCGTTTGAGTTGTACGAGGCAAAGTCAAAGCTGTCGCTCGGCTTGTCTTGCGCCTCGATAAGCCCCGCGCCGCACAACGGGCAGTTGTCGTCGTATTCAGGGTGATAGGTTTTGCAAAGTCTACAATATTTCATTATTTCTCTCCGTTCGTTTCGATATAGACGTCAAGTCCTTCCTTTGTCAACGCTCTGACAAACTCTCTTTCGAGCTGGGCGGATTTGAACGTTCTTGAGAAGGTCAACACGCACTCGTCGCCGAATGTTACGCCTGCAAGTTTGTAGCCGTTGCCCTTTGGCTCTTTGAGGCAGAACTCCACTCTATCCACGATCTCGGACAATTCTTGGGGCGGATTGAGCCTGCCGTAGTTTGAAAAATCCATAGAAACAGCCTTGTTGTCGAGCAAATATTTGGTGATTTTAAGCCCTATATCTTTGAGTGCGAGCGGCACGAAAGATATAAACTTGTTGCGCTCCTCGCGCATATTGGCATTGATGTTTTCTTGCAAATATTTCTCGTTGAGTTGCGCCTTGAAACACTCTTTGACGGCGTTGACGTACGCTTGCGTGCCTCCCTCGACCTCGTTTTTGAGGGTGACATCAAGGAAGAACGAGAAGTTGCGGATTGTGTCCGAGGGGAAGAATTTGCGAAGATTGACGGGCACTCTTGCATTGATGTCCTTGTTGCTGCCCTCGCGTTTGCGCATATCGAACATAATGCCGAAAATGATTGCCAACACGTATTCGGTTATGGTCGCGCCGTACTCTTTCGCCTTTTGATTGAGCTTCGAGGCGGATGTGATGACGTGCGTCATAATTCCGTTGCGAGCCTTGGGGAGCTTGGGGATATACGCGAAGTTGATGTTTCTCTTTGCGTAGTTATGCTTTTCGGCATACACCTGAAAACTGTCCTCGATCTCGGTGGCGGTTGGCAAATCGCGATAGTTTTTTGCACTCTTGAAGTCGGATATATTTTTGCCGGTCTTGATTTCGTAGTATCTTGCAAGCAAGCTCATAAGAAAGGTCGAGCCGCCCGTGCCGTCGGTGATACTGTGAAAAAACTCGCAACCGATGCGATAGTCGCTGTACACCACTCTGAAAAGATAGCGTTTGCCGTCGAGCGGAATAGGTTGGAAAGAATAAAGGGTTTCCTTTTCCACTTGTGGCTTGAAAGGCAATCTCTCAAAATAATACCAAAACGCGCCGCGCTTTATCGTCACCATAAGGGTTGGAAAACGAGGCACGAGATCATCGAGTGCTTGTTGCAAAATCTTGCCGTCCACCCTCTCTTTCATCACCGCCGCAAAACGGAACAGCGTGCTATACTCGTTTGAGGACGAGGACGGATACACCTTGGCGGCGTTGTCGAGCTTATACCACTCGGTCGGGTCGAAAATCGTGTCCTTTTTGCCGCGATTGACCGTCCCGTCAACCAGCGCGTCATACTGCACACCGAAATATCTTGCGATTTCTTCAAGCGTTTTCTCATCAAGATTGTCGTCGCCGCTCTCGGCTCGCTCGATCTCGGCTGCGTCGATAGCCAAACGCTTTGCAAGTTCGTTAACGGTGAGATTTTTGTCTTCTCTTAGTTTTTTTATTGATTTTGAATATTCCATAGTTCCCGTGAAATAAATAAGATTTTTTTCAGATATGCGGCAAAATAACCGCATGTATTGTAGATTTGTATAATATCACACGCTCACGCAATAGTCAAACCATTTACCCCAATGCCACAAATGTGAAAAAGTCGCCTTGAAATCAGGCAACAAAAAAAGCACTCGTCGAGTGCTTTCTTTGCGTCATATTGTGATGGCTAATTACATTGCGTCCTTAACGCCTTGCTCTGTGCCGACGTAAACAACTTTTCCAACTCTGGAAACTTTCTTTGCAAAAGTTGTGATAAGTTTGCTGGATTCAAAGCTTTTTGCTGCATCGGTGTTATCAAACCAAACGACTACAACAGATTCACCATTAGAATTCGCTGCGGCAACACCTTGTTCAAAACCTTCCAC
This sequence comes from uncultured Eubacteriales bacterium, assembly GCA_900549225.1. GTDB lineage: Bacteria > Bacillota > Clostridia > Christensenellales > CAG-917 > CAG-475. The sequence goes on from URNP01000008.1 coordinate 53,018, forward strand.
GCCTTTGACAATGTTATAAACGCTTTTGCCAATGCCGGTGGATTTCTCACTCAATGCAGACACAGTATAGTCTTTCTTTTCAAGCTTTTTCGAAACGCTTTCTGCGTTGCAAGCAACGAGGCAGATGCCAAGGATTGCAACAAGAGCGATGACTGCTACAAGAGCCATAACTTTTTTGTTCATAGTTTCTATTCCTCCATAGGATTGAATTGTGCTTACATTATATTAAAATTATATTAAAATGTCAAATGATAATTATATAACACTACACTTGTCATTTTTATCGGACAATTTATTCATTTGGGGACGTTTCGAGGCTTTTTCATGCATTGTCGCTTTTATCGTAACCGCTGTCGTCGTTCGGCTTTTCCAAAACGTATTCGGGAGTGTTTTTTTCAAGTCGCTCTTCGGTTTTCCATTTTCTGAGGCAGTCGATATAAAGCGCAAGTCCGATTATCGTGGTCATCGTTTCAGACACGGGGAACGCGATCCAAGTGTAATCGAGACCGATAAACGAGAATGCGTAAAACAGCGGCATAAGCCCGAGCAATTGTCTTATAAGCGACAAAACGATGCTTGGAACGGACTTCCCTATCGCCTGGAAAAAGATGGGCACCATAAGCGAGGATACGGCAGGAAGGAAACTCGCACCGATGATTCTGAACGCCGTTTGACCTATCTCGAGCACTTTTTCGTCCTTGGAGAACAGACCTATAAACGTTTTGGGGAACGCTTCAAAGCATATTATGCCCAAAATCATTCCAACAGCCGTTATAAGCATAGCGTCGTTCATAATTCGCTTCACTCTCGTGAAATTGTGCCGTGCATAATTGTAACTTATCACCGGCACTATGCAAGTTTGCAGACCGAACATAGGGATAAAGAAGAAGGTTTGCAATTTGTAGTACAAGCCCAAAACGGTCACCGCTTCGTCGCAGAATTTGGTGAGAATCGCGTTCAAAACCACTATGTACACGACGTACATCATCTGCATAACGATCGAGGGCAATCCGAGTTTATAGACGTTGCTTGCAAGATCTACGCCGAGTTTGAATTTCGGCGGTTTATGCACGCCCTTCACGCCGACGATAATTGCGGATAAAAATTGTCCCGTTATCGTTGCCACTGCCGCGCCGAGCACGCCCATAGGCTTCAATGCACCCATTCCGAATATGAATATCCAGTCGAGAAGTATGTTGGTTGCCGCGCCCGCAAGTTGCGCTATCATCGGCACGACCATATTGCCGTGCGCCTGATGAACCTTTGACCATACGCCTTCCAAAAACGTACCGAGAGAGCCGATACATACCACCATTCCGTATTGATAGGCGTATTCGATTGCCTCGGGGGCGTTTGCCATTGCGCGAATGTACGGTTTCATCACAAGTGCGCTTATTCCTGCAAATATTGCCCACATAAGCACCGCAAGCACTATGCCCGTGCCTGCCGTTGACTTCGCTTTGGCTATTTCGCCGCGCGCATACAGTCTTGACATATACGTGTTGACGCCGACGCCCGTGCCGACCGCAAGCGCCGTGATTATCAACTGCAAAGGATATATGACAGACAACGCAGTGAGTCCGTGCCCCGAATACTGCCCGACGAAAAGGCTGTCTACAATGTTGTACAGCGCCAGCACCAGTTGCGACAGCATAACAGGAGGAGATATTTTAAGCAGAATCTTCCAGATACTTTCCGTGCCGAAAAACTCCGCTTTGTTGTCTATTTTGGCTCTTTTGCTTACCATATTATCCTCAAAACGTACGCTTGGAACGCTCGTTGTCAAACAGTATATGGATTATACGTCATTCCGTGTGCAAAAGCAATCGAAACGATAAAAAATAGGCGCAACGACGCGCCTATCAAAACAAATTTTGTATTTGAATCATCATTACGATATCGATTCTTTGCAAAAATCCGCAACGGACAACAGTTCGCACCCTTTGCTTTCGTAATACTTCAACATTTCATCGATTTTCGACTTGTCGTAACTCGTCACGCAATCGGATAAAACGTGAACATTGTATCCGCATTTCGTCATATTGAAACACGTCGATTTCACGCAAGCCGTCGCATCCGCTCCGCACACGTAAAACTCGTTTATTCCGTTCTTTTCGATAAACTTGACAAATTCCTCGCTTGTCAAGGCATTGCCTTTCGTCTTGACGAAAACATTGTCTGAAACGACGTCGAGTTCGGGAACGAACGCTTCGCCTCTCGTTCCTGCCTTAAACGTTCTCGTCCCTTCGGTTATATTGTTATGTTTGACGTATACGACGATAAAACCGTTCTTTCGTGCGTTTTCAATCGCCTTATTGACGTTGCAAATTATGTCTTTATAATTTTTCGTTATATCGTTTTGCAGATCGATAACGACCAACGTTTTATTCATTTCTCACCTCAAAATCTTTATTTGCCAAAGCATTCTCAAAGGATATACTCCATTTGAGTCTCTTTGGGGAACATTCCCATCTTTTCATAGAACGCGAGGGCAGAATCGTTGCCGCTCCATACGTTGAGCGTAACGTCGTAACAGCCGTTTTGACGAGCATACTTAAGTGCAAAATCGAACAATGACTTGCCAATGCCTTGTCTATGAGCACTCTCGGCAACACAAAGATCGTCAATAAACAAAGTTTTGAAATCCTTGTAAACCGCAACGTCGGCATGATCTCTCACTTGGCAAAACAAGTGTCCGAGCACGTTTCCGTCCTCGTCAACGGCAACGAAAATCGGCGTTGCACCGTTTGATATCAGAGCGTTGAACTTCTCTTCGTTATACTTTATCGCGTTTTCGATAAAAATATCAGGGCGCAACTTTTGATGCAAATTGTTCACTTCCTTAAGCAAACGCTCGATTCCGAGCCTATCTTCCATACGTGCTTTTCTTATAATCATATAATCACCATATTTAGCTTCAAAACAATTCTTTTGGGTTTGGTTTTCATAGTGTAGCACCAATAAAATTTGTATGCAACACAATTTTTGCAATAATTAACGTTGTATAAAACAAAAGACATACACGTTTGTGTATGTCTTTTGTTTTGGAAACCGGCATCTACATATCCTCCCAGGCCGTGTCCAGCCAAGTACTTTCTGCACAACTGAGCTTAACTTCTGTGTTCGGTATGAGAACAGGTGGGACCTCAGCGTCATCGACACCGGTAATGGTTTGAAGGTCGTTGCGCTTTCGCGTTTCGTACATTCACAACTGCATAACATTGAGAGTTTTTGCTGATTAAATTAGGATTAGGCAAATCTTGTATTTTTTTGATTGAAGCCCTCGACCTATTAGTATCGGTCAGCTTAATGCATTACTGCACTTACACACCCGACCTATCAACCTTGTGGTCTACAAGGGGTCTTACTTGATAAACAAAGGGATATCTTATCTTGAGGCTGGTTTCACGCTTAGATGCTTTCAGCGTTTATCCAATCCGTACATCGCTACCCTGCTATGCCACTGGCGTGACAACAGATGCACCATAGGTACGTCCACTCCGGTCCTCTCGTACTAGGAGCAGAGCCTCGCAAATATCCTACGCCCACGATGGATAGGGACCGAACTGTCTCACGACGTTCTGAACCCAGCTCGCGTGCCACTTTAATCGGCGAACAGCCGAACCCTTGGGACCTTCTCCAGCCCCAGGATGTGACGAGCCGACATCGAGGTGCCA
>URNP01000009.1 GCA_900549225.1 uncultured Eubacteriales bacterium
CCCCCCCCCCCCGCCGTTCCCCCTCTGCACTTCGTTTGAGGGAACCCACGGCGTCCGCTCCGCGTGGGGCAACACGACGCGATTGACTTCGTAACAATCGCTCTTCCGTCGCTCTGCTCCTTACGGCACTCGCATAGATAGGGGCATTTCTCTACTTATGCCACCGTCCTTTGTGTGACAGCTACGCAATAATACGTCACAGTCGGACGGTACTATTCGTCAAGCTCGGCGCTCCCTTGGCTCGCCGCCCTGCGGCTCGTGTTCCGTCTTCGAAGTCGCACATTCCGTTTATAAGTACACATTAAATAAGTCTCCGTTATCGCATGCCCCACGAAATATCCTGAGCGCAATATTGAGATAAAGAACAAGAAAACGCCCCTCTGTTAGCAATCCTAACGTACATAGACGTACGTGAATTGATAACAGAGGGGCGTTGCCGCAGTTTTTACTCACTAAAACACCTAAAGTCGCCAAACAGATGAAGAACAAGGAAAAAACACCCCTACAGACAGGAGCGTACTTTTCGTACGTGACTGTTTGTCGGGGTGCTTTTGTCACAGTTATTCGCTGTTTGGTGACTTTAGGCTTTTCCGTTGCAGCCGAGAACGTCCACCAACTTATGCTTCACCACCTGTTTAACTGCTTCTCTTGCCGGTCCGAGATATTGACGAGGATCGAAGTGAGAAGGATTGAGGGCGAAGTGTTCGCGGATTGCGCCGGTGACGGCGAGTCTGAGGTCGGAGTCGATGTTGATCTTGCACACTGCCATGGAAGCGGCTTTACGGAGCATATCTTCGGGGACGCCTTGAGCGCCGGGCATGCTGCCGCCGTATTGGTTGATCTTTGCGACGAGTTCTTGAGGGACGGAAGACGCACCGTGCAAGACGATGGGGAATCCGGGCAAGCGTTTGCTGACTTCTTCGAGGATGTCGAAACGCAATTGCGGCTGACCTTTGAACTTGTATGCGCCGTGAGAAGTGCCGATTGCGATTGCCAACGAATCTACGCCTGTCTTGCTGACGAACTCTTCAACCTGATCGGGGTCGGTGAATTGGGCGTCTTTTGCGGCGACGTTGACAGCGTCCTCGATACCTGCGAGTTTGCCGAGTTCAGCCTCGACGACGACGCCGTGGTCGTGTGCGTATTCGACGACTTGTTTTGTGATAGAGATATTTTCCGCAAACGGATGAGCGCTTGCGTCGATCATAACCGAGGTGAAACCGTTGTCAACGCAGTCTTTGCAAAGAGCAAAACTGTCGCCGTGGTCGAGGTGCAAGCAGATAGGAAGACCGCTTGTTTCGACAGCCGCTTCAACCATCTTGGTGAGGTAGGTCGTGTTTGCATATTTTCTTGCGCCGGAGGAAACTTGAAGAATAAGCGGTGCTTGTTCTTCAGTCGCAGCTTCAACGATACCTTGGATGATTTCCATGTTATTGACGTTGAAAGCGCCGATTGCGTAACCGCCTGCATATGCTTTTTTGAACATTTCGGTTGTTGTAACTAATGGCATAGTGTTGCCTCCAAAATTTATTTCGTCAACATTATACAACCTCCCCGAAAAAAACACAACCGTTTATATAAAAATGGCGATCTCGTTCGAGTGCGGATGTATGTTGTATTGCACCTGCGGTGCAGTTGTGGTAATTTTTCAATTCTCCTCAATTATTAATTATTCATTATTAATTATTAATTCAAAAAAACCGATGCTTTGCGTCGTTTTTTATATCAAATCGTCCTTATCTACGATCGATTTATTGCGTTTCTCGTCGTGACCTATGACGATATGCTTGTCGCCGTTCTCGTCGATATATTCCTTTTTGATGAGCACTTTTCCGTCCTCGTCGGCCTCTTTTTTGAGCACGGCGAGTTCGTACTCGTTCTTGCTCGCATATTTTTCGAGTTCTTCCGCGCGTTTTTTCTCGATTTTCTTCGAGCGCGTAAAGTAAAGCGTAAGCGCGATTGCGATTGCGAGAATGACGAATCCGTAGAGGAACACGTCCGCATATTGTCTTGGCAAAAAGTACGCAATGGTGGTGAGGATAAGTCCTGCCACGATATTGCCGAAAAACACTGCGAGCGACGCCTTCCATACGGGGAAATCCAAAAAGCTGCCTATACACGAACCCGTCCACGCCCCCGTCATAGGCAACGGAATTGCGACAAACACAAACAGCCCAAAAAACTTTTTACCGTCCTTTGACATAGACTTGTGTTTGCGATGCGCTTCTCTTTGCTCGATTTTCTCCTCGTTGTACGCGCTCTCCGCCCGGTCTGCGAGGTTGGCTTCCATGCGTTTTCCCAATTTTGAAAACCATTTTGAGCGGCGCAGTTTTTTCAACAACGGTCTTGTGATGAGGATTAGCGGCAAAATGACGGTAGTAGAGCCTGCGATACAGCACAGCATTCCGAGCATCATCTCGCCTATCGTATCGAACATATAAGGCATAAACAAAATAGCCCCGCGCAACTCGATTATGGGGATAATCGAGATCACGTACAGCGTCAAATAGGGATTGCCTATAGCGTTGCTGATTTGGGTTATCAATTGTTCGATCATAGCCTGAATTCCTCAATTCAAAGTATAATTTACGCCCCGTAATCTGTCAAGGCGATTTACCTTTAACGCTTGCAAATTCACGCACGTTTCTATATAATTTTGTCGAAACGAAATATACGATGAGGTGCGGCAATGGGCCGCAAAACGCAAACGATGCAAAAAATCTTATCCGCAATGAGAAGAGCCGTTCAGGACTACGCGATGATAGAGGACGGCGACAGAATTTTCGTAGGTCTGTCGGGAGGCAAAGACAGCACCCTTCTTTTGCGCGCGCTTGCGGATTACAGGCGGTTCTCCCCGCAAAAGTTCACTCTTGAAGCAATCACGATAGATATGGGGCTCAAAGATACGGACAAATCGCAAATGGACGCGCTCGTAGACTATTGCAAAAGCCTTGGCGTACCTCACCACCTCGTGAAAACGGACATTGCGGATATACTCTTTGAAGCGAGAAAGGAATCCAATCCCTGCTCTCTTTGCGCAAAGATGAGACGCGGGGCGCTCAACAACGAGATAAATCGTTTAGGCGGCGGCAAGTTGGCGCTCGGGCACAACGCCGACGACGTTGCCGAAACCATGCTCTTATCCCTTCTTTACGAGGGCAGATTCTCGTGCTTCCCGCCCACCGCTCATATGGACAAATCGGGCATATCTCTCATTCGCCCCTTCATTTATTTGGAAGAATACGACATAAAATCCGCCGTAAAACGCCAAAATCTACCTATCGTGGACAATCCCTGCCCCATGAATCACGAGTCGCAGCGCGAGTATATGAAAAATCTCATCAAAACCATTTGCAAGGACATACCCTTCGCAAAACAGCGGATTTTGGGCGCGATCTACCACCCCGAGCGCAACAACCTATGGCACAAACCCGAATCCTACGCCCCGAAAGACTGATCTCGAAAAACCTCAACCGCTAAAACCGCAATCCAAAAAACAACTCCGCCAAAAAAAAGCACGGTTCAAAGAACGCACGCACTTAAACGCACACTCAAAAACGCAACTCTCGGCGCGCACTTAAAGCCACGCACGCAAATCGCACTCGCACCGCACTCAAAAAAACTTAATCTCAACGAAAAAACGACGCCATTGCGCCGTTTTTATTATTCGTTTTATATTCCGATATTTATATTTCCTCTTCTTAATATTTCTATATTATAGAATATCCTATATCTATCGGTTTCAATTCTCTTCGCCGCTATTTTCAGCCGATTTCGCCGCATTTTTCTTTCTGACGGCGATTACGATAGCGGTCGCAGCGACAGTTGCCGCCAAAACCAATCCCACGATCAGCATAGACAAGTCGAGCGGACGGAGAATGAACGATTTTACGTCTGCGGTAAACTTAAACTCGAAGTCCACTTTGGCGTTGTCGCCGTACTGTGCTGTGATATAATACACGCCCGCCTTTTTCGGAGTGAAATCGAAAGTCGAACCCGACGCTACGTATTCGCCGTTGACAAACCATTTCGTTTCGACGTCGGGATTGAGATATTTCATACCCGTAAGCGCAAATCTCGTAGTTTCGGTCGAATAGAGTTTAGCCGCCGAGCGCGCGTCTTTCACGTCTTTTTGCGAATCCTCTTCGAGCGTAACTCTGACCTCGCCTACGTAATAATTACCGTATTCGACGTGCAGTTGAATAGATTGCTCGGCGTTGGTATTGGGGATTTTTGCGGTGATGAGGAAGTCCCCGCCTCTTGACGGCGTATAAGTGACGCTCGTTCCCGAGCCTATGACGGTTGCCTCTCCCACGGGCGTATCGTCTTCTGCGGATTTTATCATCGTAACGCTCCACACGAGCGTGCTTTCCACGTCGGGATCAACCTTTCCGACGGGATTGACCTGCGCGTAGAGGTTGACGGGCGAAACGGAATCCGCGCGCATATAAATCATCCCCGCATAGTCGTCCGCGCCCAACTTTCCGTCGTGCTTTATGGCGATCGAAGTCGGCGCTTCGTAGTCGAATTTCAGCGTATCGAGATCGGTCTGAACGATAGATTTGAAGTCGAGATATTTGAAGGTAAGATTGCCTTTTTTGAGAGTTTTCGTGGAGAGCAAACTTATCGCTTTTGCGAGTTTCGAGTAGTCCATACTCTTGCCTTCCACCCGGCACCTGAGTTTCAACAGCGCGGCGGCAAAACTCACGAACGTAGCCGACATACTCGTGCCTTTTTCGGTATCGAACACCGATTTGGATTGCTGATATCCTTTTGAAGTCCACACGCCGTAGCCCGGAGCGCAAAGCGTATACGCCGTGCCGAAATTCGAGGTCGAATACAGCGTATCGAGGTTCTGATTCATCACCGACACCACGCCGGGATAAGCCGCGGGATAGTAGTTTGCCTGCGGAGTGGGCGGATTGTTACCGGCCGCCGCCACGACGACGGATTGTCTGCGCGCTTTTTCGATTGCGACGGAAAGCGTTGCGCTGTCTTTTTCGGAAATATCGTACAGTCCCAGCGACATATTGACCACATCCGCGTTTGCTTTATCGACCGCCCAATCGAGAGCGCTAGCAAGGCTCGAGATGGTAAAGTTATCGCTTTTTTCGGTGTTTGCTTTGATCGGATAAATTTTGATATATTTTTCAAGTCCGAACTCACGGATCATCAGCGCGATACTTCCCGCCACCGAACTTCCGTGCTTGCTCGAAGCGTCGCTTATATCCACGCTTCCGTTCTCGTCCTCCCCCGTGTACGAGTTATATCCGAGAATATCTCCGTTTGCGTTTTTGCACAGCACGCTCACGCCGTTTTCGTCGTCGGCAAAGAGCGAATGTTTAGCGTCGATACCCGTATCTATAACCGCGATGACGACGGGGCTCGTCGCTTTTGACAAATCCCAAGACGAAACGATTTCCTTTGCCGCCGCCACGTCGAGATACTTTTCGCCGTAGTACCACAGTGAACTCATATCTTTTCCACCGAAAGTCTGAGCCCGGGCAACCGACGACGGCGCAAGAGCGAATGCAAACACGCTCGTCACGACGAGCGCAATCAGCACTGCGGATACTATAGTCTTTTTGCAAAAGGAACGTTTCATATTCGTTTGAAGCGATTTATCGAGAGTCACCGATTATTGTGCGTTTTGAAGGAGTTGCAAGGAGTATTTCAGACGGCGCATAGTCTCGTCTTTTTTGAGGACGACGGCCATTTCGATAGCGCCGCCGGGGGTTACGGGTGCGCCCGTGAGAGCCACGCGCATTGCAAACATAACCTGACCGCCCTTCATACCTGCCTGTTCTGCGCAAGCCTTGATTTGCTCTTTGATTGCGTCTGCGCTCCAATCGTCGAAGTTTTCGAGTGCGGTGATAGCCACTTCAACGGCTTTGAGAGCCACCGCCTTATCCACTTTCATCTTTTGGTGCACGTACATATCGAGGTCGTAGTCTCCGAATTCGTTCAAAAACGCGAGTTTTTCGGGGATTTCGCTCAGAATATCCACTCTCGTCTGCATCAAAAGCGCGAGTTCTCTCACGTCGTAGTCCTTGCCGTCGATCGCTTTTTCGATCCAAGGCGTAGCCACCTTTTCAAAGTCATCTTCGCTCATCGCTTTGAGATATTCGCCGTTGAGCCAACGCATTTTAGCCTCGTCGAAGATGGAACTCGAGTGTGAAATTCCGTCCACGTCGAACGCCTCTATCATCTCGTCCATCGTCATTTTTTCTTTGTTGTCTTTAGGGCACCAGCCGAGGAGCGCGATATAGTTGACCACCGCTTCGGGCAGATATCCCTTTGCGATAAAGTCCTCGAAGTTTGCGTCGCCGAAACGCTTTGAGAGTTTTCTCGTAGCGTCTTTCATAATGGGCGGAAGATGCATATACTTCGGTCTTTCCCATCCGAAAGCGTCGTAAATGAGGTTATATTTCGGCGTAGAACTCAGATATTCCGTGCCTCTTATAACGTGGGTGATACCCATAAGGTGATCGTCCACGACGTTTGCGAAGTTATAAGTGGGCAGACCGTCGCTCTTGAGAAGAACACCGTCCTCTATATCCGCGCTGTCGACGCTGATTTCTCCGAAAACCATATCCGTATAACTCGACACGACGCCCTCGGGCACTTTTTGTCTTATGACGTAAGGCTCGCCCGCGGCAAGTCGTCTTTGTACTTCCTCTTTTGAGAGGTTACGGCAGTGCTTGTCGTAGGTATGAACGCCGTTTTCGTCTTTGAGGCTTTCGAGTCTTTCTTTGTCGCAGAAGCAATAGTACGCTCCGCCGAGTTCGACAAGTTTTTCTGCGTATTCTTTATAAATGCCCATTCTCTCGGTCTGAACGTACGGGCCGTAGCCGCCGTCTTTATCCGGACCTTCGTCGTAGGTTATACCTGCCGTTGCGAGAGTGCGGTACACCATTTCCACCGCGCCTTCGACCTTGCGTTCTTGGTCGGTATCTTCGATACGGAGGATAAATTTACCCCCGTTTTTGCGTGCGAAGAGAAAAGCGTACAACCCCGTACGCAGATTGCCGATGTGCATAAATCCCGTCGGTGACGGAGCAAATCTCGTTCTTACTGTTTCACTCATAAAATGCAATACCTTCTTTTAAGTCTTGTTGTATGTGTTTTATTTTTGCCATAGCGCCGTTTTCTTCAAAGGAATAATAATCGGTTCCCGAGAAGACGAGGTGATCGTGAAGATCCACTCCTATGCCCGCAAGAGTGGAAGCGGCTTCTCGCGTCATATTGATATCTTTTTGCGAGGGCAAAACGCTTCCGCTTGGATGATTATGAGCAATGAGCATTGCGCTTGCGCCCGTACGGAGAGCGAAATCGACGATTTTTCTCACGTCAAGCCGCACCGAATCGCCGCTGCCCTGCTCGATAATCTCGCATTTGATCAATTTATCGTGAGCGTCGAGTGCGGCAACGCAAACGTGTTCCTGATTCAGCCCGAACAGCCTTGCGCAAAGGAAATTGCGCGCCTTGCCTCTTCCCGACAAATCCTGACGATTTGCCCCGTCCTTGTTTACGTCGTCGACGTAGACTCTGAAAACGTCAGGCAGATTTGCAAGAAACAACGCTGCGTTTTCAGTCATACCGCTCACCTTTTGAAGATCTTCTTCGCTTGCATTAAGCACTCCGCCGAAGGACGAAAATCTGTCGATAAGAGCGTGCGCAATCTCGTTCGTGTCCTTTCTCGGTACGAAGGGGAAGAGCAAATATTCCAGAATTTCGTGCGGTTGCATAGATCCGAGTCCGCTTTTTCGGATTCTGTCGCGCATACGCGACCTATGCCCATCGTGGACGTTACTAGTCATAATATCTTACAACTCCGGATACATCTTGAAAACGCTCTCGTCGAGTTTGACGAGTCTTACGAGGATTGTCAGAGCCTCTTCCTCGTCTTTGAATCCGTACACTTTTCCGATGACCTTCCATGCGCCGTACGCATGCAAAAAGTCGTACCAGAAATAACATTCGTCTTGCAATTGAAAAATTTCGAGAAAGTTGAAAGTCTGATACTTGCTCCACTTTTTCAGCACTTCTATGAGCGACGTCACTTCTTGATTGTCGTCGTAGCGAGCGTGGATAAACTGAAGCATATACTTTTTCACTTCTTTTGAAAAGGTCATAACGCCCTGTTTAGCGTTTTCTATATCCTTCAAAATCAAAGCGATTTCCTGATCGTCGCTATGCTTTTTGAGGATTTTCTGACACGGATATGCAAATGCGTTTGTCATAATGTTATATTATAGACGATAAAAAAGTATAAATCAAGGTTTTTCGCGCAAGCGCGCATTTAAGGGCATTTTTACGAGGCGTTTTTCTTACGCAATCCTGCGATTTTTGAGGGCGAAGTCCGCAATCGCTTTGCACAGCACGCTTGCCATACGCATCTGATATTCGGTTTTTTGAAGATTGATTTCGTCTGCGTAATTGCTCAAAAAACCGCACTCCACGATAGCGGCGGGATAAGGGCTGCACTCGAGCAGGTACTTTTGAGCGCACAGCGCGCTATATTCCCTTCCGCCCTCTTTCGAGTTTATCTCTTCGTTCAGACTCTCTTGCAAAGCGTTTGCCAACTCTCTGCCCTTCTCGCTCGATTTTGCAAAAAACACCTGAGCGCCTCTTCTCGTAGGCATAGAGTAAAAATTCATATGCACGCTCACCACCGCGCAAGGCTTCACGTCGTTGACTATCTGCCCTCTTCTAAACATATCCGCGCGTTTTTTATTGCCCGTCACACCCTCAAAAGAGTGCATAACGTCGTTTCTTCTCGTGTACACGACGTTGAATCCGCACGCACTCAACATCTCTCCGAGATAATTTGCCACGATCAGATTCACGGTTTTTTCTTCAATCCCCGTTTTTGCACCCTTAACTCCGCCGTCCGCGCCTCCGTGACCTGCGTCCACCACGATAGTCAAAACTTTGTTCTTCTCGCCCTTAATCGCGCTCACGACGAAGGGCGCACTCACGCAGTACGCAATCAAAACGGCAATCAAACCGCACGAAATCGCAATTTCTTTTATCCTCTTTTTCCGATGAGATTCGACACGCATATAGTTACAAAAGAAATCATATTCATTCAAGCATAAAAATACCACCTTTTCCACAAAGTTATCCACAATTTGCCTTGAAAATGTGGACAACTCGGTGGATAACCCCGATTTTTCTTATACAAAACGTATATTTTGCAATCGTAATTTTTTGTCGAAAAAAGCGGTATTCTAACGCAAAATTCGACAAATTCCGTCCGTTTTTTACGCAATCTATCGGGGTGTTTTTCTTTGCTTTTATCATAAAAACGAGAGCAAAATCATACTCTCGAAACGAGGTGAAAATTATGATAGAACTCTCTTCCCTTTTATTCAAACCCGTCATCGAGCGCGACGCTTCCAACGTCGTCGGGCGCATAAAAAATGCATATTTTTCGCATAGTTGCAATTGTATTGCATATTTCGTCCTTTCTTCTTGCAAGCAAGGTTGCGACGCGCTGTTGCCGATTGATGATGTTTTATGTTTTTCGGATGCGATAATCGTGCAAAACGACGCCAACGTCAGATGCGTTGACGATATCGATTTCACTCTCTTCTCAAGCGGAGTGATAGGAATGGACGTCTACACTCAAAACGGCATTCTAAAAGGACAAATTCAAAAAGTCGAGTTTTCAAAAAACGGAAAAGTAACCAAACTCTGCACCGAAACCGACCAATTCACGCCCCAAAACGTAGCGAGCGTCGGCGACGTGATTTTGCTCAAAACCGCAAAACAAGGCAAAGCCAAAAAGCCAATCATACCGCGTCCCGAGCAAGAAACCAAAGTTTTCGCATTAAACTCGACTCAAAGTCAATCCGAACGAGCGCAAACGCAAAAATCCCAACCGTCCGAATCTCCGACACCTTTGTCAGTTCCGTCAACAAACGCACCCATAGGATTCACGCCGTCACCGAGCGTACAAAGCACGTCGGGCGCAAATTCTTCGGCGCAATTTGCACCTATTCAAATCGCAAACGCTCAAAATATGCCCCAAACGACTCCGTCTGCTCAATTCACGCCGATACCGATCGCCACTGCGCCGAGTGCAATCAAAACGTCGGACGACGCACCGCTCTTTTCGAGCAACGCGCTCAAAGTGCTTGACGCACCTGAAAACGAAGACGATTGTCACACCCCGTCGAGAATAATATCGGACTACACTTTTTTGCTCGGACGAGTGTTATCGAGTGACCTCACGACGTTTGCAGGCGCACTGCTAGCCAAAGCCGGCACAACGATCGACGACGCCCTCGTAGAAAAATCCCGCCTCAACGGCAAACTCGTCGACTTGGTTTTGCTTGCAAAATGAATCGTTCAAGCGACATTGCCTAAGCAAAATGAATTGTTCAAGCGGCGTTGCCTAAGCAAAATGAATCGTTCAAGCGGCATTGCCTAAGCAATTAATAATTAATATTGAATAATGAATAATGAATAATTAGTAATTGCGGGTGAGGTTACACCCCACACCCCAAACGCTCACTCTTGTAGAGACGCCTCAACTGCGCTAAATAGATGAAGAACAAGAAAAAACCCTTTTGCGAACTCGCCCAACGTACTGATGCGTACGTGACGAGTGAGCAAAAGGGTTTTGACGCAGTTATTCGCTATTTAGCGCAGTTGAGGGCCTGCGGGAACGAGGGATCTGCCATGTTCATTCCCCTCATACTTCGCAAAGTTCTTGATGAAGCGGCTTGCGAGGTCTTCGGCTTTGCGATTCCATTCGTTGACGTCGGAGTAGGTGTCGCGCGGATCGAGAATTTCGGTGGCAACGCCGTTGAGCGAGGTCGGCACTTCAAAGTTGAAGTACGGGATGGTCTTGGTTGGCGCTTTGTCGATATCGCCGTTGAGGATGGCGTCGATGATGCCACGGGTATCCTTGATGGAGATACGTTTGCCCGTTCCGTTCCATCCGGTGTTGACGAGATACGCCTTTGCGCCGCTCTTTTGCATCTTCTTGACGAGTTCCTCTGCGTATTTAGTGGGATGCAATTCGAGGAAAGCCTGACCGAAGCAAGCGGAGAAAGTCGGAGTAGGCTCGGTTATACCGCGCTCCGTACCTGCGAGTTTTGCGGTGAAGCCGGAGAGGAAGTAATATTGAGTCTGTTCGGGAGTGAGGATAGACACGGGCGGCAACACGCCGAAAGCGTCTGCCGAGAGGAAGATGACGTTCTTTGCGGCAGGAGCGGCGGACACGGGGCGCACGATATTCTTGATATGGTCGATAGGATAGGAAACGCGAGTGTTTTCGGTCACGCTCTTATCAGCGAAATCGATCTTGCCGTTTTCGTCGAGCGTAACGTTTTCAAGCAATGCGTTGCGCTTGATAGCGTTGTAGATATCGGGTTCGGATTCCTTATCGAGATTGATGACTTTTGCGTAGCAACCGCCCTCGAAGTTGAACACGCCCTTATCGTCCCAGCCGTGCTCGTCGTCGCCGATGAGGAGGCGTTTGGGGTCTGTGGAGAGCGTAGTTTTGCCCGTACCGGAGAGTCCGAAGAAGATAGCGGTATTCTTGCCGTCGAGGTCGGTGTTTGCCGAGCAGTGCATCGACGCAATGCCTTTGAGGGGCAGATAGTAGTTCATCATAGAGAACATACCCTTCTTCATTTCGCCGCCGTACCAGGTATTGATGATCACTTGCTCGCGGCTCGTGATATTGAAGACGACCGCGGTTTCGGAGTTCAGACCAAGTTCCTTATAGTTCTCGACTTTGGCCTTTGAAGCGTTGTAAACGACGAAATCGGGCTCGAAGTTTTCGAGTTCTTCTTCGGTGGGTTTGATAAACATATTTTTGACGAAATGCGCTTGCCAGGCAACCTCGACGATGAAGCGAATGGCCATACGCGTATCCTTGTTTGCGCCGCAGAATGCGTCGACTACGAACAATCTCTTGTTGGAGAGTTCTTTTACGGCGATATCTTTGACTGCTTTCCACGCCTCTTGAGATGCGGGATGGTTGTCGTTTTTATACTCGTCGGAAGTCCACCAAGCGGTGTCTTTGGAGTTGTCGTCCACAACGATAAATTTGTCCTTGGGAGAGCGACCTGTATAAACGCCCGTCATAACGTTGACAGCGCCGAGTTCGCTGACTTGTCCTTTTTCGTAGCCTTCGAGAGCAGGATTTGTTTCCTCCTCGAAAAGCATCTCGTAGGACGGATTGTAGACCACTTCGGTAGTGCCGGTGATGCCGTACTTTGTCAAGTCGATGTTTTTCATAACATACCTCTTTTATTAATAAAAATTTTCGTTCTATGAGAGAACATATTTCCTTATATTACGGGCGCAAAGGCGATATAGCCCATTCACCCCTATTATCATTATACAACAATTTTCCCCAAATAAAAGTAAAATTTTATCAATATACCAAATTAATTTGTTTTTAATATTGCGCCCCGTCGCAAACTAATAATTAATAATTAATAATTAACAATTTCGGGTGGGCTCTGTCCACACCCGAACGGAACGCCACTTTCCCCTTCCTCACGTGTTTCCCCCACCGCCGTTCCCCCTTAAAAGGGAATCCACGGCGTCCGCTCCGCGTGGGGCAACACTCGGCACTCGCATAGATAGGGACATTCCTCTTCTTATGCCACTGCGCTTTGTGTGACAGCTACGCAACAACACGTCACAGTCGCTTGTACTTATCGTCAAGCTCGGCGCTCGATTTGCTCGCCGCCTTGCGGCTCGAAGCCACGTCTTCGATTTAGTATTTATCGTTCGCCAAAAAACCATAAACAAATTTTCGAGGTATATTATGAGAAAACCAATCATTGCAGGAAACTGGAAAATGAACAACACAATCGCAGATACCAAGGCGCTTATCACTGACCTTGCTCCACTGGTGAAGGACGCACAATGCGACGTCGTCATCTGCACGCCGTACACCGATCTCGCAACGGCAGTCGAGATGACCAAAGGCACGAACATCAAAGTCGGTGCAGAAAACGTGCACTGGGCAGAAAAAGGCGCATTCACGGGTGAAATCTCCGCAAAAATGCTCGTTGAACTCGGCGTAGAATACGTCATCATCGGTCACTCCGAGCGTCGTCAATACTTCGGTGAAACCGACCAAACCGTCAACGCACGTGCAAAAGCGGCGCTTGCGGCAGGCTTGAAACCCATCATCTGCGTGGGTGAAACGCTCGAAGAGAGAGAAAGCGGCAAGGTTGAAGAAGTCCTCGTTCGTCAAACCAAAGGTGCGTTTGAAGGCATCGACAAAGACCAACTCGACAATATCGTCATTGCATACGAACCCGTATGGGCAATCGGCACCGGTAAAACCGCAACGGCAGAAGTCGCAAACGAAACCATCGCGATCATCCGCAGAACCATGGCGGAACTTTATTGCCCCAAGTGCGCAGAGAACCGCGTCCGCATTCAGTACGGCGGCAGCATGAACCCCAAGAACGTCAAAGAACTCATGTCCATGCCCGAAATCGACGGCGGACTTATCGGTGGCGCGTCCTTGAAAGCGGTTGATTTCTCGCAAGTCGTCAACTACTGATAAAAGCGTTTGAAACACTCGGACTGAACGTCGGTTTCTGAAGTACAAATCCTCTGAAATCGGCGTTCTAACCGCATAAAATCTTTAAGCATACAACAAAAAAGGACACAACTATGAAAAAACTCGTTTTGGTTGTTATGGACGGTGTAGGCAAGTCCAAGACAGGGCTTGGCGATGCCGTAACTCTTGCAAACACTCCGACTTTGGACGCTCTTCTAAAAGAGTGCCCCAACACCTATATCAAGGCGCACGGAACGGCAGTCGGCCTTCCTAGTGACGACGATATGGGCAACAGTGAAGTCGGACACAATGCGCTCGGTTGCGGACAAATCTATTCGCAAGGCGCAAAACTCGTTGAAGAGGCGATCGAAAGCGGCGACATTTTCAATTCGTCCGCTTGGCAGGAACTCAAAAACAATTGCGTTGCCAACGGCAGTGCGATGCACTTCATCGGCTTGCTCTCGGACGGCAACGTACACAGCAATATCGGGCATCTAATCGCGTTGATCAAAGGCGCAAAGCGTGACGGCGTGAAGAGAGTTTTCGCGCATATTCTCCTTGACGGAAGAGACGTTCCCGCAACGAGCGCGCTCACTTACGTCGAAAAACTCGAAAACGCTATGGCGGAACTCAACGACGCCGATTTCCACGCCTGCATCGCAAGCGGCGGCGGTCGTATGGTCATCACGATGGACAGATATTTTGCCAATTGGGATATGGTCAAAGCAGGCTTCTACACCCACGTTTACGGCGAGGGCAGAGGCTTTGCCACGGCAACGGAAGCCATCGAAACCTATCGCAACGAAAATCCGGGCGTAATCGATCAGGATTTGCCCGCTTTCGTCATCAAGAAGGACGGACAACCCGTCGGCGCAATGCACGACGGCGACAGCGTGATTCTGTTCAACTTCCGTGGCGATCGAGCAATTGAAATCTCCATGGCGTTCGACAATGCGGACTTTACGGGCTTTGACAGAGGCAATATGCCCAAAGTTCTTTACGCAGGCATGCTCCAATACGACGGCGACTTGCATTTGCCCACGAGATTCCTTGTCGAACCTCCGCAAATCAAGTACACTCTCAGCGAGTTCCTCGTCAATCACGGTGTCAAATCCTACGCCGTATCCGAAACTCAAAAGTACGGTCACGTGACGTATTTCTGGAACGGTAACCGCTCCGAAAAGTTCAGCAACGATCTCGAAGTATGGGAAGAAGTTCCATCCGACAAAGTGTCGTTTGACCAACGCCCGTGGATGAAATCCGCAGAAGTCACCGACAAGGTCATCGAAGCAATCGAATCCGAGCAATACGGCTTCATTCGTTGCAACTATCCCAACGGTGATATGGTCGGACATACAGGCAATCTCGACGCCACCAGAATCGGTGTCGAAGCGGTTGACCTTGCCCTTGCAAGGCTCCTTCCCGTCGTCAAAAAGCACGACTATGCGCTCATCGTCACCGCCGACCACGGCAACGCCGACGAGATGCTCGAGAAGAACAAAAAAGGCGTCATTTCCGTTCGCACCGCTCACTCGCTCAATCCCGTACCCTTCATCGTCTACAATTACGATTGTGAGATAGCCGACGGCGCATTCGGACTTTCCGACGTAGCGGCAACGGCAGTGAAGATTCTGGGGTACACTCCCGATCCCCACTGGAATAAACCCATAATCCTCTAAACGGCGAATAACTGCGTCAGAGCCTCGCACTCAAACAGTCACGTACGACAAGTACGCTCCTGTCTGCTTGCGAGGCTCTTTCTTGTTCTTCATCCGTTTAGCGAATTATGGGGGATAGTGTAAATAGTTTTCGCTAAATCGCGCCTAACTTTGGACGCGATTGACTCAGAGCGTAACAATCGCTCTTCCGTCACTTCGTTCCTTACAGCGCCCCGAGTTTCGCAAATCACGTACGCATTAGTACGTTGGGTTTGCGCTCCTCGGGGCGCTTTCGCGTTATGCATCAATTTAGCAAATGATGGGGTATACGTCAAAACAATCCGCTAAACGGCGAATAGCATTGTCAAAGCCCCTTGCCCATCAACTCATGTACGCTTATGTACATTAGGGTTGCTGTTCAAGGGGCTTTTTCGCGCTCTTCATCCGTTTTTGTAAAGGAAGAACTCGCACTCATTCAGGGTGTTATTTTTAGCGGATAAATAAAAAACTGCCATCACGTTACGATGGCAGTTTTTTTATTCAAGCAATGTCTTTACTTCGTCACTTCTTCTCGAGTATACGCTTGCACGTCGGGGAAGAAGGACTCTTTGCGATAACTGAGTTTAAGGAACAGCGGAGTCAGCAGTGACGACAGTATTATGAGGATAAGCACGAACGGCATAATCGAAGCGTCCACAAGGCCGCTGTCAACGCCTTTTTGCGTACAGACCAGCACGACTTCTGCTCTTGCCATCATACCGATGCCCACGCGGAGGCTGTCCATAAAGGAGTATTTGCAGATGAGCGAGCCGATGCCGCAGCCGAGCACTTTGCCGACGAGACCGACGGCGATGAATGCAAATCCGAATCCGACTATTGCAGGGCTTATCGCGCCGAAATCCGCGTTGATACCGATGCTTGCAAAGAATACGGGCGCAAAAATCATATAGTTGCTCACCTCGACTTTTCTGTCGATATATCCCGATTCCGAGAGGGTGGAGAGCATAATGCCCGCAACGTACGCGCCCGTTATATCCGCAACGCCGAACCATTCTTCGGCGGCGTAGGCAAAGAAGAAGCACATTGCAAACCCGATGATTGGGACACGTCTATGGTGTTCGGGGTGGCGCTTGAGGTAGTGTTTCAACAGCAGGTGCGCCACGATTCCGACGCCGATAGCCGCCGCGAAGAATCCTATCATTTTTCCGATAGAGATTCCGATTCCGTCAAGGCCGTTGCCTTTGTCGAGGGAGATGAACAGCGACAGAAGAATGACGCCGATAATATCGTCGAGGATAGCGGCAGCCACGATAGACGTGCCGACTTTCGTATTGAGTTTTCCGAGTTCTTTGAGCGCGGCAACCGTAATGCTTACACTCGTTGCGGCGAGGATTGCGCCGTAAAAGAGGTTGGTGATGACTTGATGCTGCGATATATCCTTAAATCCGCCGTTGAACGCCGTAGCGACCAAAAAACCGAGCCCGAGAGGGAAGAGTACGCCGAAAACAGTGATAACGACTGAGGGAAGTCCGCTCGTTTTGAACTGTTTGAGGTCTGTTTCGAGACCTGCAGAAAACATGATGAGGATAACGCCGATTTTCGCAAGGAAAGAGAGCCCCTCCATAGTGTACGAAGTGAAGACGTTTTGGTTCGGTATGTATTTGATAAAACCGAGCAGAATGCCTGCAATCAACATACCCACAACTTGCGGAAGACCGAGTTTTTTGCCGAGTAGCGAAAACAACTTCGTGCAAAGCAGAATCAGTGCAAGCGGAAGCAGGATTTCAAAATATGCTATTGCGGATAACGTTTGAGTGAACATAGTACCCTCGCAAATATATTCATTTATTTGAAAATCGGAAACGAATTGTTTTTCTTTTGTGGTATAAACCTATATTTTGTCCGACTTTTCAAGGAAATGTTATACTCTGTTGGAGCAGTCTAGTCAAGCGATTAATATTAAAGAAAATTTAATAATTGTGGCAAAAAGCCGCCTCGACCACAAAATATTGATTTTATTTGACAAGTATTATATATGTTGTTACAATAATCTCAGATTGCGTGCGTGCGTATATACGAGAAAAAAAGCGCGCGCGAGGAGAGAATTTGGACTTTCTGTCGTTCCTGACACAAGCCGCGGACTATTTCGTAGGTTTTGCAAAGACGTTTGCAGGGCTTATGGCGGCGCTGATAATATTTATGGTAGCAAGGTGTTTGCCAAGGCGCATTCGCAAGTATTTTTCTGCGTGTGCGACTGTGGTGATCTCTTTTGCGCTGTTCAAAAACTCCATTCAGCAATTGACGTTTTGCACGGTCAAAGCGACTGTAGTCAACGCCACGATCGCGTGCTTGACGGCTCTGACCATTTTGTTTTTCGTTTACGTTGCGACCTATATTGCGCAAAGCGCGTCCGTTCGTTCGTTTTCAAACGCGCGCAGAGACGCCAAGTGCGATTCTCGCATCGTAAAGAGTTATGCGCTACGCAACGACGACATTTGTGCGTCGGCGGCTTTTTTGCGCATCTCGCCCGTCTGTATACAATGAAATAATCTTGTTTGCGCATTGCGTATTCGCACCTTGTCGTGCGTGCGCGTGCGCATATACGCAATACGAGGGATATTATGCCCTCAAATACTTTTGTAGGAGATTTATTATGCTTAAAGTAGAACATCTGAAAAAAACTTATCCAAAGAGCGACAGAGTCGCGGTTGACGATATATCTTTTGAATTGCGCCCGGGCGAAATCTTCGGATTCCTCGGACAAAACGGCGCAGGCAAATCCACGACGATCAAGTGTCTCACGGGCATCTTGCCTTTTGACAGCGGCACGATCACCATTTGCGGTCACGACATCGTCAAAGAGCCCATCAAAGCGAAAATGGAAATGGGTTACGTTCCCGACAATCACTCGGTCTACGAGCGCCTTACGGGCAGGGAATACGTCAACTACGTTGCCGATCTTTACAAAGTTCCGGCGTTGGTGCGCACCGAGAGAATCGACCGCTACGCCAAACTTTTCAAACTCGAAAACGCCATTGACAGACAAATCAAGTCTTACTCTCACGGTATGAAGCAAAAGATCTGCATCATCGCCGCGCTCATTCACGAGCCCAAACTTTGGGTGCTCGACGAGCCGATGATGGGTCTTGACCCGCAATCCACTGCGGAAATCATTTCGTATATGAGAGAGCATTGCGCCAAGGGCAACACGGTATTCTTCTCGAGCCACAACCTCGATCTCGTCAAGAAACTTTGCCACAGAGCCGCAATCGTCAACGACGGACATCTCATCGACATTATCGACCTTGCGGGCAACGACGCCAACAAAGCCAACCTCGAAGAAACCTTCTTCCGTGTCACGGGCACGTACGAAGCAAGGTTGTTTGAGGACTACGTTGCGCAAGAGAGTGCGGATATGCGCCCTCAATTGCCGCCTCAAAACGATGACGAACCTGTCGTCGAGGAGGAAAAATAATGGCCAAAAGTGACTTTTCAATGCAAAGCGTGAAAACGCTTTTCAGACTCGACCTTAAGTCGAGATACGGCATTTCTCAAGAGGAGGGACGCCTCAAGAAGTTGGCGCAGGCAGGCAACATGCTGTTTTTCGTGCTCGTTTACGCCGTGCTTGTGGTGGGCATCTATTACCTCAGCAACGTGTTCGTCACGCGTTCGGGATTGAGAATCGAGTTTTTGGTTATCATTGCGACGTTCACCATTACGCTCGCGACGATAATCGCAACGAGTACCGTCATAAAGAACCTATATCAGAACGGCGACAACGAAATGCTGTTGCGATTCCCCGTCAGCGGCAAGGAGATTCTCGTTGCCAAGTCTGCGTATTGCTATTTGCACAATCTCGTGACTTGCTTGCTTACGATGCTCCCGTTCTACATTTCTTTCGGCATAGTGACCAACGCAGGCGTAGGCGACTATTTTGCGTATATCGGCATAGTGCTTTTGAGCACATTCTTGCCCTTCTTTATCGCAAACATAATCGCAGTGCCCGTCATGAAGGTAATGAACCTCGTCAAAAACCAATTCCTTTTGGTGCTTATATTCACCATAATCGTGGTTTGCGCGGTATTCGTGTTCTATCTCGTATCGCTCAGCAACGTGCTCAAGTACCTCAAGAATTCCAATCAAACGATATTCTCTGCGGATATGATAGCAAGGTATCAACACTTTGCGCAAAACGCCTATCCGTTCAAATGGTACGCGGAGATAGTCAACGGAATGAAGTACGCAGGCTTGTCATCGGGGCAGTACGCGCTTCGTTTCCTGTATATGCTTCTCATCAACGCAGTGTTCGGAGTGGGTGCTTATTTCGTGACCACCAGAGAGTATTACAAAACCATCTTGTACGGCATCGAAACGCAAAAAGCGTCCTTCAAAAAGAAAGTTAAGGACGTGCGCCGTCCCGTGTGGTACGCGCTTTTCAGACGTGAGTTCTATCTCATTTTGAGAAGTTTCAACTATTCCTTCCAATATTTCGCAATGGCGTGCGCCGCGCCCGTAATGGTGTTTTTCTGCAACAGACTTGCGGCGACGATGGGCACCGAAAGCGTAGGCGCGAGCATTATGCCGGGTCTTACGCTCATGGTCATCGTGATTTTCGTCACGATAATCGTATCTTTTGCGTCCACGTGCATTTCGAGGGAAGGCAATTGCTTCTACCACACCAAGATAATCCCCGTCAGTTACACCAATCAGATTTTGGTCAAATTCTTGCTTTACACGATGATAGGCACGATCTCGGTTGCGCTTTCGTGCGCGGTATCGGGCGGTTATTACACGAGCAAAGCGGGCGGTAATCTTCTCACGCCGCTTGACGTAGGCGCGATATTCGGCATTTCGGAAATGCTGGTCTTGGCTCTCACGTGCCTTAGTATGATCGCCGACATCAAATCGCCCACGTTCAACGTATCGGGTGACGGCGAACTCGTAGCGGCAAACAAAAACGTCGCGCTCGCCCTCATCCTCGGCATCGTGACGGCAATCGCATACGGACTTTTCACAATGTTGTTCAGTTTCTTCCCGTTCTCGATCGGCAGCGTTCAGATCGGCGGAAACATGAACGCGATATATCTTATTCTGAGCATAGTCACGCTGTTGTTGCTTGCAGGCTCTCTTGCAGGGTTGTTTGTCAATCTCAACAAGCGTTATCAGAAGATCGTTCCGTAATAGAAATAGGAAATTCGCATTATGAAAAAAGTGATGATAGGTATACTGATTCTTATACCGATTATTATACTTCTCGTCGTTGCGATGGTTTCCACGATCGTATCGGCGCAAGCGCATGTTGCAGTAGAAAATATAGAGTTAAAGTATAAGGATTCAGAAAGCACCATATATGAATTGTCACTCACACTTGAAGAAGTGGCAAACAAAACGATCAATCTCAAAGATTATCTCGACGTCGTCGTATATCCGCAGAAGGCGAACAATTACACGATAGAGTGGACGATATCGGGCGACGTGACCTACACGGATGAGGAGTACTACGATTTATACAAGAAGTACCTCGAAGATCCCGATTCGTACGAAAGGGTATATCCTGCGGCAACGTTCGTTGACGAAGGCGGCAGAGAAGTGACGTCCAACACGTCGGGCGATCTTATGATCGGCTCTTACTGCACCTTTACGGTGAGGGTAGTTGCCGAAAACGTCAGCAAGATCCTGAGCGTAAAAGTGGTCGGCTACGACGTCAAGCGCGTGGAATTGCGCGCGCAAAGCGGCAACGGCACGCTTGAAGTGGGCGAGTCGGTACGCTTGCTTGCGTCCTACACTCCAATTGACAGCATCGTAAGCAAGACGGAATGGACGAGTTCCGATCCCGCCGTCGCAACCGTTGACAAAAACGGCGTCGTCACGGCAAAAAGCCAAGGCGTAGCCACTATAACTCACGGCGCAAGCGTGTATTCGACGGGTGAAAACGTCGAAGGCGCTTTTGAAGTGACGGTAAATTCCAACGGCGCAAGCACACGCTACGGTCTTACGATCGTGACGAGCAAATCCACGCTTACTCTTTCGGAGATAGGCGTGAGTGCAGACGCGGTTGCAAAAGACGGATGCACGATAAGCGATGGCAAAATCACGCTCACCAAGAGCGTTGCAAGCATATCGGTCGGAGGCAAAACGCTCGTCATCGAGAAGTGTGATCCCGACGATATCGAGATTCAAAACCGATCTTTCTACGAGAATAAAGAAGACGGCTACGTCCTTGCGGTCGGAGAGCAAACCTTGTCGCTCAACGTGATTTGGGCGGATATGACCAATGAAATCGCAATCGAAGGCGCTCAGTGGTCGTCCAACGACGAGAGCGTTGCGACGGTAGACTCGCTAGGCAACGTAAAAGGCGTATCGAGCGGCATCGCGACGATAACGGTGACTCTCAACGGAAAGAGCGCAAGAATCGTAATAAACGTACAGACCAAACTTGCGTCGGTGCAACTTCGCACGTCGGACGCGTCGCTTGCCGTCGGACTTGCAAGAGAAACGGTGTTTGCAAGTCAGAGATTTGAAAATCCGACCGCCGTCAGAAGCGACTCAACGTTGATTCCCAACAGAGTATCGATTATCGTGCAAGGCGAAAAGGAAGGCGCAACCGAGGAAGAACTCGCCCTGTTCTATTCCGCTTACAGATTCGAGATAATCGAGGGCGGAGAGTACGCCTTTTTCGACGAAAACAATCACAATCAACTCGTATTCAAAGACGGTGCGCTAGAAGGTAAAGGCAAACAGCGTATTGTCGTGAGAGTCAGCGCAAAGTATCCCAAATACGAGGGATTGAGCAAGTTCACCACGCAGGAAGTCACGATCAACGCTATTTACGGCGTTGCGGTGTCGAGCGTCGACGAAATCGAAGTTGCGGCGCAAATGCAGAAAGCATATGTCAAAGAGCGTGCCAAAGACGGCAGCGTATTGTTTGAAATCAAAAACGAAAACAACGGCAACACGTACAAGTCGTTGACCGATCAATATTCGGATTCCACGTATGCAATCTGTTTCGAGGACAATATCGGCTACACCATAGCCGAGCAAGGCGAACATCTCGTAGGTCCGCAAGACAGACTCACGTTCTACGGCGACGTATACGGCAACAATCATATGCTTTCCACCGAAAGCAACCAACTTGACCGCACACAAAAACTCATGCGTATATCGTGGTCCAACGTGACCATGTCCAACCTCGTTATGCGTCTCAACAGTCCCATCGACGACAAGGAAATCAGTTCGGCAAAGGACACGCAGGTTTTCACGGGCATCGTCGGCATCATCGGCAGCGGAGACGATTGGATGAAATATCGTCTTGAAAACGTCAGAGTGGAGTATTGTATACTCGAAAACGCAAGAGAAGTCATCAACGTGGACAACTCGGACGTAACGTTTGACGGTTGCGTGGTACGCAATATCGCATATGCGGCAATCGTTACGCAAGTGAAGTTCTACAGCAGAGAGGACGAAGAGGGCATTTATTATCCCGTATATTCGCACATAGCGATGAACAACTTCGTGTTCTCCAACACGCTTGGCTCGATAATGATCATCAAGCACGAAAACTTCACTATGGACGGAGAAAACTATCGTTTCGTTGACGGAAACAAGAAGGACGACGAGAGCGGAGAACTTGCCGCGGCAAACGAGAAGTGGTATCTTGACAATCTCTACTCCAAAGGCGCGCATTTCACCCTCGATCAGACGGGCTTCCTCGACGCATACAACTGGCAACCCATTTCGAGTGCGGAACTGTTCAGTGTGGGCAAGGTTGGCAACGTCAACGTAGACGATCTCATCAAAAACGTCAGCGACTCGGTTGCACGAAGCAACTCCTTCTTCAAAGACAGATGCATCGTTGACAGCGACGACGTGTGCTGGATTCACATTGCGTTCGCATGCATAGGCATAACGAGCGGATTCAACGTGGAAAAGACTTATCCGCAAATCAATCTGCAAGACAAACGTTTCAGTTACGCCAATACCGGTGATATCAAAATAGAGTCTAAGAGTATGCTCGGAAGAGTCGGCGAGAGTTTCTTGCAACAGGCAAATGCAGGCATTTGGGGATATGACAACACGCAAAACATACAACCCACGACGAAATATATCATCAACGACGCATTCATCGATAGACTGCACTCAAGATAAGGTGACTTTATGAAAAAAGTAATGATAGGAATCTTAATTCTCATTCCGATCATCATTTTGTTGGTCGTGGCGCTTGTGTCCGTCATAGTGTCGGTCAACGCTCATATTGCCGTCGAGGACCTGCAGTTGAGATACAAGGATTCGGAAAGAACGGTTTACGATTTACAAATTTCTCTGTCGGACGCGACAAACGTCAATATCTACGATTACGTCAGCGTCAAGATTCTCCCCGAAAAAGCCACCGACAAAACGGTTGAATGGCAGATCGTAGGCGACGTGGCGTACACGGATACCGAGTATGAGAAAAACAGAATCGCATATCTTGCCAAGTACGATCCGCTCATTGCGGAACTTGAAAGAGAGTATCCCAATTTCTCCACGCAAGAAAGAATCAACGCCTACAATATCGCAAAGGGCAAGTATTACAAGGACATGTCGCTTCTTCTCGACGAAATGGCGAGCATCCTCATCGGAAGAGTGCGCCCGGCAGTTGCGTTCGTAGACGATCATGGCAATGAAGTCGAGTCCAACACCACGGGCAAGATGATGATCAGTTCGTATTGCAAATTCACCGTGCGCGCACAGGCCGAAACAGTCTCCAAGATTTTGACCGTAACCGTGATCGGCTACGACGTCGAAAGAGTGGAATTGAGCGTTTCAGAGGATTCTTCAACGACGCTCGGCGTTGGTGAATCGATGCGCTTGCTTGCGTCCTACACCCCGATTGACAGCATCGTCAACAAAACCAAGTGGGAAGTCAAGTCCGGAAGCGACGTCGTCAGAGTTGACCAAAACGGCGTCGTAACCGCAATCAAAGAAGGCACGGCAACCGTAGGCTTGCTTGCCAGCGTGTATTCCACCGAATCGAAAAATCAAATTCAATACGTCGAAGGCACGATAGACGTCACAGTCGAGCAGAAGGGCGCAAGCGCACTCTTCGGCGAGAGGGTGTTGACAAGCCAAAGACGATTCACCTCGGCGGAACTCGGGCTCGTTGCCGCCGTCAAATCGATTGTCGGCGCAAGCGTGGATTCACTCGGCAATATCGTTATGGACGAGGGCGTGAACAGGGCGGTAATCACCGACGCCAACGGCAACACGCTCACCGTCGAAATCTGCGGTGCCGACGAAGTCGTCTTGAAAAACTCCGAATTTTACGGCAGTGAAAGCGGCTATATTCTTGCCGTGGGCGAAAACGTGCTCGACCTCGATCTCGAGTGGGCGGATATGCTCAAAGCCACAGCACTTGAAAACGTTCAATGGACGTCGTCGGATACGAGCGTAGCCACCGTTGACCAAAACGGAGAAGTCAAGGGCGTTTCGAGCGGCCTTGCAACCGTCACCGCAACGGTAAACGGAAAGTCCGTAAGCATCACTCTCAACGTGCAGAAAAAACTCACGATGATACAACTTCGCACCTCGGACGCGTCGCTTGCAATCGGCATTGCGCGTGAAACCGTGTTTGCAAGCGAAAAGTATCTCGACGTCAAAATCGGCAACGCAAAGACGGCAAACGGCACTCTCATCGTCGTTCAGGGACAACCCGAAAACGCAACGGATGCGGAACTTGTGGCGTTCTATTCAAACTACAACTTTGAAATCGTAGAAGGCAAAGACTTCGCCCATATGGACGCGTCCGTTCGCAACAGAGTCGTTTTCACCAACGCAATGGAAGGGCTCGGCAAGCAGAAAGTCGTCGTCAAAGTCAGCGCAAAATATCCCAAATACGAGAGTATGACCAGATTCACCACCGAAGAGGTCACCCTCAACGTCGTTTACGGCGTAGCGGTGAGAAATATCGACGAATTGACGCAAGCAAGCAAAGATCAGGAAGCGTACGCAAAGGCAGAGGACAATATTCTCAATCCCGACGGCAAAGAGGTTTGGCGACTCCAAAACGGCGACGACACTTACGTCGTACGCAACGCAAAAACCTCCAAACAGACTTACGCAATCTGTTTTGAAGACAATTGTGCCTACACTCCCGAATACGACGAGAACGGCGAAATAGTTGCCAACGTGACTTGGTCCAACTTCATTCGCTTCTACGGCAACGTTTACGGCAACAACCATATGCTCTCGGCAAAACGAGGACAAGTTGATTCCTACCTCATCGGCATCAATTGGGACGGAATAACGATTTCCAACCTCGTTATGAGAGCCAACGATATCGGCGACAATTCCGAAATCACCGATGCCGAAGACACTCAAACGTTCAAGGGCAACATTGTAGACGTCGAGTATGGCGATGACAGACTCGTTGATTTGCGTTTTGAGTACTGCATTTTTGAAAACTCGAGACAGGGCGTAACAACCTACAATGCCGATATCGAATACGACGGTTGCATTATGCGCAATATGGTTGAATGCGCAATGTACATCCCTCAAAGAATACAATATGACGAGTCCAAAGACGAGTATCGTCCGTGGTACTCGCACATAAAACTCAACAACTTCATATGCTCCAACACGCTCGGCACGCTCATGTCAATCACCTACGAGTCATACACCGTCACGAGCGGCAAGACGGGCAGATTCGTCAAAGACGACCTCAAAGCAAACGAGCAGTACTTCCTCGACACGTTCTACAAGGACGGCATCAACTGCGTCGTCACGCAAACGGGCTTCCTCGACGCGTACAACTGGCAGGATATCGACAACGCAAAACTCATTGACGTAGGTGAAGACGGAATCAACAACGCCATCGGCACTATGTTCGGCAACCTCGTCAGAGAAAATTCTGCGTTCAACGACTATAGGTATGCAGCCGACAACGGCAAAACCTACATGCATGTCGCGTTCATCGTTTCAGGCATTCATTTCTCAAGCGGAATCAGAAACGCCCCGACTTATCTCGAACTCGATATGAACGATCCGAACTACAATTGCTTTGACAGCACCACTCTCAAGGAAGAGAAGAACGCAAGCAGCAATATGGCAGTCAGATTGTTGAAGACCATACCCATCAAGTTGTACGGTTACAAGAACAACGCTCCCATCACGCCGAGTTCTACTTATCAACTCAACAACGCCTTGATTGACAGAATTCACAATTACGGCAAATCCTGACGAGCGTTAAAAGAATTCTCAAATTAATCGCAATCGTCAAGACAAACGAAATTCATTCGTCACGCCGTATCGGTTCAAAGCAAAAGATAATCGCGGTTTCCGTTTGTCGCACAAAAGCATAAGACACTACAAAAAAAAAGGCCCTCACGCCACTGCGTGAGAGCCTTTTATATTTCGTCAAAACGGACGCTTCGAGTATACGGCAACATAATCTACAAGGAAGTCAACGGGAAAAGTTCCTTCGGGATTTTTCGTCAATCCGTTTGCAAAGACGAAGGGAGGTTTCGTTGCCACGCCGTTTGCGCCGCCCACTTCAACGGACAAGAAAAGATATCCCGTTTGCACCGTTGAGATATATTGTGCGTCGGCAATCTCATACACGAGTTGTCTGTCAAAGTAGAAGCGATAATAATCTTTCGTCCAGTCTAGTCCGAACGTATGCCACCCGTCGTATATGCTCACGTTTGTCGACGACAAGTTCCTGTTGGAGTTGACGAGGTTTTCTTGTTTTATATACTTGTCATGATAATCGCCCACGTGCACTGCGCATTGATACGTGTCCTTGCCTTTTGGAATCGTATCGCCGAGCGTCTTTGGATTATAGTAGGGCGATTCCATAATATCGATTTCCGCTCCCGCAACTCTCACGTCGCTCGACGGAGTCGGCATCGTTTTGGGCATCAGCCAAAATGCAGACCAGATTCCGCTTGCTTTGGGGAGGTAGCATCTTGCCTCGTAATATCCGAACACTCTTTCAAAGTTGCTCATCGTGTCGATAGCACCCGAAAAGTACGTTCCGTCTTTTTCCACCGTGCGCAGCACCAAATTGCCGTCCTCGACAAACGCTTGCTCACTGTCCCAATATCCGCCTTTGCGAATTTCGTGATGCACGTTCCAAACGTCCGTGTCGAGTTCTTCCTCAAAGTCGTCAAAGAACACTCTGAGTTCCGCGTTGTCGTTGTCAACCGCGCGCCGCGTCTTGCCTTCGTATTCGTCGTCGCACGCAACGAGTGTCACGCCGGAAATCAAAAACGCTATTGCCAGCGCCAGCGCAATCATCATTCTTCTTTTGTTCATAATTTCCCTCGTTCGTTTTATACGTTTATTTTATAAAATATTTTCCTCAAAGTCAATGCCGAATCTCAAACGCCGACTTCCTTTGAAACAAAATGCTCGCTTGCCTCAAGTCGCAAAAACTTCAACCACAAAATCCGCCTCAAATTGCGCCGTCGAAGCAAAAAATTCCCCACTTCCGATAGCAAATCAAAAAAACTATAAAAAACGGGCATTTTTTTGCGTTTTTTTGCATTTTCTAGTTTCGATTTTTGATATAAATATCGAATTTTTGACATTGAAATCAAACAAATCGTCCGTTTTTACAAGAAAAGAGGATTGCTTTTTTCGCAAAAAATCAATACAAATTCCACAAAATGCAATATAAACCGCACAATGCAATACAAACTCCGCAAAATACAATATAAACGCCGCAAAATACAATATAAACGCCGCAAAAAAAATCAATATAAATTAAAAATCGCGCAAGTACGCCTCGCTTTTCGATATTCTAAATGGGTGTTTTACTTTTTGAAGATTAGTTGTACAAAGTCGTACAGAGCGTTTCTCCAAACGCTCGGCGCATGTCCGCCCATATATATTTTGCTCAAATGCTTGATATTATTTTCTGAAAGTTTGCTGTCAATATGGGGGTAGAAAAGTCCCGTCATCGTGTCCATATTGCCGATTGCAAGCATTAGAACGCTGAAATTCTTGCCTTTTTCGTATTTGAAGTCCGGCACGGTCGTATCAGTTGAAATCGCTTTATCTCCGAATCCCGACGGTGAAAACGCTCCTACGTAATTGAAATAATCTTGATACGCAAACGCAGTGAGCAACGTTTCTCTTCCGCCCATAGAAAAACCTGCAATCGCAGTGTTTCCACGGCCCGTAAGGGTAGAATAGTTGGCATTTATATACGGCATAAGCGAATTTACGAGTTCTTCGCCCGTTTTGTCGAACATTTCAAAGTATTCTGTGCTTGTCCAACTCGGCACTTTTCCATTCGTTATGTTGCTGTCAACCGCCACGATTATCATCTCTCGCACGCCTTTGTCAACGTGAAGGTTTTGCACCACGTATTTTGCGCTGCAACTGTCGTTCCAATACTTATAATCGCACGACATACCGTGTAAAAGGTACAAAACAGGGTATTTTTTGCTTGAATCGTAGTTTGCAGGCAGTGTGACAAGTGCCTTTC
The DNA here is from genome assembly GCA_900549225.1 of uncultured Eubacteriales bacterium. Lineage (GTDB taxonomy): Bacteria > Bacillota > Clostridia > Christensenellales > CAG-917 > CAG-475. Next base: position 28,673 of record URNP01000009.1, read on the forward strand.
TGTCGGTGTCGGTGACGTTTGAATGATAGGTTATTTCAACGTCCTCACCGTAGGTGTAGCCCTCTTTTTGCTCGTAAAACTTCGCTTGCGGCTTATCGGTATCGTCCGTATCGTCGGAATCGTCGGGTACATCCGGCGTATTGGGTGTATCGGGCGTGTTTGGATTGTCAGGCTTGTCGGGAGTGTTGTCGTTGCACGCAAAAAGCAGACAACACGTCAAACATATTGTCAAAACCAAAACGATAAATCCGAAAATTCTTTTCTTGGTCATAATCGCTTGCTCCGCAATTTCTGTATATAATCTATCACAACTCTTTTGCAATCGCAATACTTTCGGAGTTTTCTTTCAATGCTTTAATATATTTTAATATATTAAAAAAAGAACGCTTTGCGGCGTTCCTTTCTATGTGTTTTGCAATATAGGTATATATTTTTTTGTTAAATTTTCGATTATCTATTCAACTGTTTTCAAAAAATATGTTAGCCGTTTTGCTTCTCTGCAAGCATACGGGAGAGGAACGCTTTGGTGCGATCTTCTTTGGGGGCGGTGAAGATTTGCTCGGGTGCGCCTTCTTCGACGATGACGCCGCCGTCCATAAATACGACCTTGTTTGCAACGTCGCGAGCAAAAGTCATCTCGTGCGTGACAACTATCATCGTAAGTCCCGATTTTGCAAGACCTTTCATAACTTCCAGCACTTCTCCCACCATTTCGGGATCGAGGGCGGAAGTGGGTTCGTCAAAGAGGATAACCTCGGGTGACATCGCAAGCGCACGAGCGATCGCCACGCGTTGTTTTTGACCGCCCGAAAGTTGGCGAGGCTTTGCGTTGACGTACGCGCTCATTCCAACGAGTTCGAGATATTTCATGGCAACCGCCGTTGCCTCGTCCTTTTTCATTTTAAGCACTTTTCTAGGACCTATCGTGCAGTTTGCAAGCACGTTAAGGTTGTTGAAAAGGTTGAAGGATTGAAACACCATAGTGACTTTTTCACGGTATTTGGGCGCGCTTTTAGTCTTCGTGACGTCTTCGCCGTGGTAGAGGATTTGTCCCGACGACGGAGATTCAAAGAGGTTGATGCAACGAAGCAGAGTGGATTTTCCGCTTCCCGACGAGCCGATTATGCAAGTGACGTCGCCTTTTTGAACGTCGAAATTAACGTCTTTGAGCACTTCGTGATTGCCGAAAGTTTTGCCGAGATGGCGCACTTCGATGATAGGTTCGCTCTCGGCGGCGTTTTGCGTTTCGTCGACGCAAATCGTTGTGTTTTGAGCATCTAACGCATCGTTTTGCAAAATTTCAACGTTTTGCATATTTTGAGAATCGGTGTTTGTCATATTCGTGTTTTCCTTTCTTTCGCTCATTGCTCGTTGCCTCCCATTGCTCTTTTCTCACGCAGAATTGAGTCTGCGTCCATATTTTGCGAACCCATAATCTGATAATCCTTTTTGCCGTCCATTTTCTTTTCGATAAGGCGGAGGATTCTCGTTATCGTGAAGGTGAGGATAAAGTATATCGCTGCAACGACGAGATAGGTTTCAAATATCGCATACGTGTTGAGTGCGATTGATTTGCCGTAGAAGAACAATTCCGTAAAGCCGATGACGTTGAGCACCGACGTGTCCTTTATGTTGATGACAAACTCGTTTGCCACGCTCGGCATAATGTTGCGAAGCACTTGAGGCAGAACGATATTCCACATAGTCTGCGAGTGCGTCATACCTATTGCCTGCGCGCCTTCAAACTGTCCTTTGTCTATTGATATGATGCCGCCTCTGACGATTTCCGCCATGTACGCGCCCGTGTTGATGGAAACGATGATAAGACCAGCAACCGTGACGTTCATGGTGTTGCCGTCGTTGATGAGTGCAGAGCCCCAGAATATGACCATTGCCTGCACCATCATCGGAGTGCCTCTAAACACTTCGATATACGCCGACAAGATGAAGTCGCCTATTTTTTTGAGGATTTGAAGAGCCTTGTTGCTCGGCTCGCCCAAAGTGCGATACATGCCTATCAAAAGACCGATAAACAAGCCTACGATCGTGCCGACTATTGCGACCAAAATCGTGTAGCCGACGCCTTTTAATATGGATAGATAATAGGTTTTGACGATATTTCCTATTCTTGAGAAGAAAGTCGTGGGCGCGTTGGTGTTCTCGGAAGAGAATTTGATCGCCTGTTCCATAATTTCGAGCCTGTCCTCTTTGGAGAGACTTAAAAGCACGTTGTTGATGGCGTCTTTTTGGTCGTAACCGTATCTCATTCCGATTGCGATCTGCGTGTCTTCCGCACTTGCGGTGAAGCCCCCCGTAGTGTTGTTTTGGAGGTGTACATAGGTGAGATTTTCGTTTGATGCGCAGTCCGCAATAGCACCCGGCTCTTCCGCAACGTAGCCGTCAATTGTCTTTGCGTTCAGGGCAATGGTCATTTCGGGGAAGGTTGCCATAGGAGTGCCTGCCGTTATGCCGTGCGCCGCCGCTTGCTTCTGAAGTGCGTCGTCGTGGAAAGTGCCTTGTTGCGCAACGAGTTTCGCACCCGAAAAATCGTCGAGAGTCTGCGCGTTTGCGTATTGTCCGTCCTTTCTCACAACGACCACGAGGTTGCTCTCGTAGTACGCTTCGGAAAAGTCGATTGACTCGCGCCTTTCCGACGTGGGGCTCATGCCTGCGATGACAAGATCGAGCGTGCCTGTTTTTACGCCCGGAACGAGCGAATCCCACTCGGTTTTCACGATGACGAGTTCGCGATCGAGCGCGTCTGCGATGCGCTTTGCAATCAAAACGTCGTAGCCGTTGGCGTAACCGTCGGCGTTTGAGATTTTCACGGCGTCGTTTTTGTCCGTCTGTTGCGTGAAATTGAAGGGAATGTAGGCACATTCGAGTCCGACTACGAGTTTTTCACGCTCTTCGTCGTTCTCGTTGCAAGCAGTCATCAAAGCAAGACTGCTTGCAAAAACTGCCAAAACCAGCACAAAAACGATGATTTTGAAAGTTTTTTTCATAGTTGTTTCTCCTGCGAAAAGTATTTTACAAATCGACGGGCAATCGCATCGGGGATAAAAAAATCCGCAATGCCAACAACATTGCGGATACGAAATATCGCTCAACGTTGATAGCGCTCCACCTTTCGGTGACAGTACAACGCATATTCTGCGTTGTCCCAAGAGCGACCGTTTCAGACCAAACGGACCGTTCTTTCGGCGGATTTTCCTTTGCCACCGCGACGAAGTCTGCGCCGTCGGCTTGTTATAAAATCCGCACCTCTATCGAGATGATGGTCAAAGTGTATCACGGCAAGAGCACAATGTCCAGCGATTTGGCACAAAATCGAAACAAAAATTTGCATACATCGAAGGCATATATCTATCAATGGTTGACTTTCGTGACATAAAATATTGTTGTATCGGTATAGAAATAAACAAATTTGAATTAAAAAAAAAGACCCGTCCTAGCCAGTCAAAACGTCACCGGTGCGGACGGGTACTTATTGGTGGACGAAAACGTTTCGCAATCGCTCCAACATGAAGTTAAAGAATAGTCTTATAAAAATGGGAAAGACCACTGTTGAGTGGGCTGTTCTATGTTTTAATAAAAATCTTCTAAAACCAAACAATTGATTTTTTTGCTAAATGGAGTGCACGCATCAATGGCGAATATTCCGTCTCCGTAAAATGGAGAATGGTCCGCATCTTCATCGTATTGACTGCCTTTACTATTTTTAAGCATTAAGTTGTCGCCGGTTCCATTTAATATGTTTTGCATTTTCTCTTCTTGAATCATTTTACTAATTTCTAAAGATTGGACAGTATAGTTTTCATTATAGTAAACTACTGATGGGCATATTCCAATAAGCTCTTCAGCAGTCATTTCTATAATAATTATTTCAGGTTCTTTTTTTTGCCAGTTAGTAGGCATTGTCCAAAGCTTTGCCCACGAGTGCATCTTTGACCGTCACGACTATTTGGACTATGACAAAATGCGCTCAATATGCACTGCCACAATCAAGAACTTGTTTGATTAATCAATATTTTAAATGTCAAAACCGACAAAATAAACCATTCTTTTTGTCAAAACAATCAAAATCAATCTTCATCGGCACAACAAAAAAACGGACTGAAATCAGTCCGTTTTTTGTTGATTGATTTTTGGTTATGCTTGGGCGGGGGCAGGTACTGTTTCAGTTGAAACTTCTTCTATCACGTTGCCAAAAATGATGACTTCTGCTTTGTCCGTGCCGTCGTCTGGTTGTGCTCCCTTTGCAAGTTGGATTGCAATACGTGCGTTCTTATCGCGGAGGAATTCCGTGTTCTCGATGACCTTTTTCTTGTTCAGATTGTACACAAAGAAGAATGCCACGAAGATGAGGATTGAACCAACCAAAGGAAGTACAATGGACAGAGTCAACAGGTTTTGTGAAGTTTGAGGAGTGGTTGCTTGGACGTTTGTTGAGTCAAATCCAACCAAGCCTGCAAGGGCTGCTACCAGCGCAGAGCCTATTCCTTGTGCTGCCTTTCTTGCAAGGGAGTAAGTTGCGTACACACTTGCTTCGTCACGCTTGCCAAATTGCTCTTTTGTGAGATAGGTTGCGTAGAGGTTTTTGCCGTCTTTCTTTGCTGTCCTCACTTCTTGCTCGTCAACACAGTCTGCCACCATTGACCAAGTGCCAAGGTTCAAGGGAGCTGATGCCAACATTGCAACGCCGAGGCAAACTGCGTATGCCCACATACCTGCGCTTGTTCTGGGGAAAGGAATGATCAGCATAATCACAAGCACGGCGATTGCCACCAAGTTGGGCCACATTGCAATCTCTTTCTTTCCGAACTTTCTTGTAAGTTTGCCCATAAAGGGGATGACGAACATCATAGGCAACATCATGACGATGCCGACCGTGCCTGACGCCTTTGCGTCACCGAAGAAGAGTTGGCACACGAGAGGCAAAGTGGTTGCGTAGGACATGACAAACACAAGTTGGCTGAATGATGCAAGACACATACCGAGTGCAGCACGGTTTGTGACAAAGCCTTTGAGTGTTTGAAGATAGTTGAATTTTTCTTTGGGTTTTTCAACTTGTTTTCTTTCTTTCGTAAGGAAGCAAGTGAGCATAAATCCGCCGATTGCAGCAACCCCACAAGCCAGTGCTACCCACACGAAAACCTCAGGAAGGAGAGGCTCGATATTTGTGACCGGATCTGCCTCGCCGTAAATGAGTCTAGGCACGATGATCATCATAGGAAGCATTGCGACGCCTGCGCCAATACTGCGAAGTGATGAAAGTGATGCTCTGTGACCGGAATCGTCGGTGAGGGCTGCGTTGAGCGAGCCGTAAGGCACGTTTGCAGCGGTGTATGCAACAGACCACACACAGTACATAACAAGCACGTATGCAAATCTGCCCCAGTAGGAGAGTGCTCTGACGTCAAGGAACAAAAGCACCGTCGTAAGTGCGATTGCAAAGGCGCCACAGAAAATCCAAGGAATATATTTGCCATGTCTACCAGGCTTTCTTGCGTCAACCAACGCGCCGATGATGGGATCGTTGATTGCGTCAAAAATCTTTGAAATGATGACGATGACCCCCCAGTGTCCCATGGTAAGTCCAAGACCTTGGGTGACAAACAACATCAAAAAACAGCTGATAAGTTGGAAACTCATGTTGCAACCGAAGTCGCCCATCATGTATCCAATCTTATCTCTATTGCCAAAAGGTCTATCAATGGGGGTATTGATTTTCTTCTCTTTCATAATATCTCCCTTCCTTGCTTACTTTTGGGGCTTCTTGATTTTGTTCAGCATTTCGTTGACTTCAAAGAGCATTTCGGCTGTCACTTTGTCTCCTGCCAAGCCTGCGATACGTTCAATGGTCATACTGCTTGCAAGCTTCATCATACCCTTGCTGATTTTCACTTCGCCTTTTGACTGGCTGTCAGGGCCTGACATCATCATTTTGACCACTCTGTCCATAAGACTATTGATGAGGGCTTCGCCTTCTTCGGTTGCCATAATGTTACCAAGTTTGTCCTTGATTGAGAAATATCCTTCGGGGAACTTGAAGTCAAATTCATTGTTTTTGTCAAACCAGTTGTCCACCTTTGCTTCTGTCTTCAAGATATATCCTTGATAAGGCTTTCTCACGTACTTGATTGATGCTTCATCACTGACGTCACCGCTGACTGCCTTGATCTTGGTTGCACCGAGAATCTTGAGAGGCACTTTAAAGGTGAAGATATACTTGCCTTCTTGAGTTGCGAATTCCTTGCCATTAACGTAGAGAGTCACCTTGTCGCAGTTGCTGTACACCTTGACTGTGGTGGTCTTTTCTGCACGATAGTAATATCTCTTTGAGGTGATGTGGACGAAAGGATCGGTGGTCCAGTATGCTTTGTAGATGTAGAAGCTGTCCTTCTTTATCTTTCTATCGTAAGTGACGAGGCCCTTGTTGTTGCGTCCTGCAACACCGCCTTCGTTTCTGCCGTCAACGCCGAAGTCAAACATATTCCAAACGTGGGTTGCCCAGAGGTAAGGACGTTCTGCAAAAATGCGGAGGAGGTTTTCGTGATAATATGCTTGATATTCTTCACTGTAGTCACCTTGCTTGGGGTCTGAGTTATGCCAAGTGAGGATTGCTTCACAGCCGTATTCGCTGATGCCGATTGTTCTGTCGGGGCGTGCTGCTCTAAAGTCGTCAAGCCATTCTGCGTTGCCGTTGACGTCGCCCATATACCAGCCGAAATAGTGGTTGTATGACATGATGTCGGGGAGGTCGATGATGGGAGAGTTTATGTCAAGCATTGTCACGTTTGCCATGGTTGTGGGACGAGTTTTGTCCATATCGTGGCAAAGGTCGTTGAGTCTGTGGTGGAGTGCCATCATCTCTTCACTTTCACCGGTGATGGTGATTTCATTGCTCAGTCCCCAACAGAAGATTGATGCGTGGTTGTAGTTTTGTGTGATGAGTTCCTTCATTTGGCTCACTGCGTTTTCATCGCCGTTGGCAAGATGTGATGAAATGTAGGGGATTTCTGCCCAGACCACCATACCGTATTCGTCGCAGAGGTCATAGAAGTATTGGTCGTGTTGATAGTGTGCAAGACGGATTGTGTTTGCGCCCAGTTCCTTGATGAGGTCCATGTCTTCCTTGTGTTCCTTTTCGGTGATTGCCCAACCCATATCTTGTCTGTCTTGGTGACGGGATACGCCGTGGAGGGGATATTTTCTGCCGTTGAGCCAGAAGCCGTCTTTGTCTGCCTTCATTGTGCGGACACCAAAGCGGACAACTCTTTCATCGCTGTCGTTGTCTGTGGTGAGAGTGACTTTTGCTGTGTAGAGTGCAGGGTTTTCAACGCCGTCCCAAAGAGTGGGATTTTCAAGGGTGTAGGTGAGGGTTGTTTTTGCAGTTGCAGGTGCTTCTGCCGTTGCCACCACTTCGCCATCAAAGAGGATGTCGCACTTTACTGTCCCGCCGTCGGTTGCACCGGTGATATAGCTTTCCACCGTGACTGTTGCACTGCCGTCTTCGTTGACGATGGGTGTCACTTTAACGCCTTCTCCACCCAGATAGTCAAGGTCAAATCTCACTGCGGGTGCTTCGATGATATACACGTTTCTGTAGATACCGCCAAAGAAAGTGAAGTCTGCCATTTGAGGATAGACTCTGTCGTTTGCGGAGTTGTCTGCGGACACGATGATTGTGTTTTCGCCGTCAACAAGTTGGTCGGTGATGTTGGCACGGAAGGTTGAAAAACCGCCTTCGTGATATGCAACGGACACGCCGTTGACAAACACTTCACTCATTGCGTTGACACCACGGAATTCAAGATAATACACCTTGTTTTCCTTTTTGGTGAGAGCTATTTTCTTTCTATAGAAACACTTGCCACGGAAATAATCGTTTCCGCCGTCTTGACCGTCAAGGTTGTTCCAAGTGTGGGGCAAATTGACTTTGATGCTTTTAATTGCGTCCATTTCTTCAATGCTGTTGCAGTTTTTGAAGAAACGCCATCCTGTGTTGATAAGTACTCTGCTCATATATTCTCTCCTTTATTATAATCTATCTTTGCACTCTACCGCTTCCGCCGTTTTTGATGAGTGACTGTACTTCCTTGACACCGACACGATTGAAGTCGCCTTCAATGGTGTGTTTCAGTGCGCTTGCTGCCACTGCAAACTCGAGCGCGTCTTGGTTGGTGTAGCCGTTGGTGAGGCCGTAGATGAGCCCTGCACCAAAGCTGTCACCACCACCGACTCTATCTACGATGTGCAGTGAATATTTGTTTGAGAAGTGTGCTACGCCGTCAGCGTAAAGCATTGCAGACCAATCGTTGTCGTTGGCTGAAAAACTTTCGCGGAGAGTGATTGCCACTTTCTTAAATCCGAATTTGTCAGTGAGTTTTTTGGCTACACCCACGTATCCATCACGGCTCAATGCACCCTTTTCAATGTCGGTGCCGTCCGCTTCAATACCGAAGACGTCCTTTGCGTCTTCCTCATTGCAAATGCACAGGTCAACGTAAGGCATAAGGCTTGTCATAACCTCTTTTGCCTTTTCTCTTGACCAAAGTTTTTTGCGGTAGTTAAGGTCACAACTGACACTTAATCCCTTTGCTTTTGCAACTTTAAGTGCGTTTAAGGTCACTTTGGCAAGTTCATCACTGAGGGCGGGAGTGATGCCTGTGAAGTGGAACCAGTCTGCTCCGGTGAAGATTTTGTCCCAGTCAAAGTCGCTGTCGGTTGCTGTTGAAATTGATGAGTGTGCTCTGTCGTAGATGACGTTTGAAGGACGGCAAGATGCACCCTTCTCCATATAATAGACACCCATTCTTTCACCGCCACGTGCGATGAATTTTGTGTCAACGCCAAAGCCACGAAGCTCTCTGATGCAGGCTTCTGCGATTGCGTTTTCAGGGAGTTTTGTCACAAATGCGGCATCTCCGCCAAAGTTTGCAATGGACACTGCAACGTTTGCTTCGCCGCCACCAAAAGTGCCGTTGAGGACAGGGGTTTGGAAAAGACGGTTGTAGCCCTCAGGGGCAAAACGCAGCATAATTTCGCCAAACGTAATTACTCTCATATATACTCCTTTGCGATTTCCACCGCACGTCTTGATGCGGTTTCGATGTCGCTTTCAGTTCCTTTCATCATCCAGCTTCCACCTGCGCCAAGTACGAATTTTTGTCCAAGGAATTCGTGGAGATTGCTTTCACCAACACCGCCTGTAGGCACAAAGCGGACGTCAGGAAATGCTGCTGACAATGCTTTCATTGTTTTGATTCCGCCAAAGTCGCTGGCAGGGAAAAACTTGAGGACGTTGAGACCAACTGCCTTTGCCATCATAACCTCTGTGGGGGTGATGACGCCGGGGATATAGGGTACGTCACGGGAGATACACTCTTCTGCCACTTCCTTTGAAAAGCCGGGGGACACAACAAACTTTGCCCCAAGGTCAAGGGCCTTCACGCATTGTTCTTTATTGATGATTGTGCCAACGCCCACAAGCATATCGGGGAAAGTCTTGACTGCCAGTGCAAGGCAATCGGGTGCACAAGATGTACGGAAAGTGATTTCCGCCACGTTGATGCCCCCACGCTTCAATGCGCTGAGTTTGGGGATTGTTTCGTCAATGCTGTTCAGCACTACAACGGGCACTACTTTGTTTGTGTTGAAAAATGAAAAGTCCATAGTCACCTCTACACACCCGAATATGCGCTGAAACCGCCGTCAATGGGAAGGACTACACCGGTGATGAAACCTGCTGCTTCTTCACTCAAAAGGAAGAGGGTTGCGCCCACAAGTTCCTCAACTTCGCCAAATCTTTCCATAGGGGTTGCGTTCAGGATTTTCTTTGTTCTGGGAGTTGCGTTGCCCTCTGCGTCAAAGAGCAATGCTCTGTTTTGATTGGTCACAAAAAATCCCGGTGCAATTGCGTTGACACGGATGCCCACCTTTGCAAAGTGCACTGCAAGCCACTCTGTAAAGTTGCTGATGCCTGCCTTTGCCGCGCTGTATGCAGGGATTTTGGTGAGGGGTGTAAAGGCGTTCATTGATGAAATGTTCAGGACGGAACAGCCCTTTCTTCCAACCATACCTTTGCAGAAAACTTGGGTGGGGAGGAAACTGCCGATGAAGTTCAGTTCAAAGACAAATCTCACCCCGCCTGCGTCAAGGTCAAAAAAGTCCTTGTCCACTTGCTTTTCAAAGGTGCAGTATTCATTGTCCGTAGTGGCACGAGGGTTATTTCCGCCTGCGCCGTTGATGAGGATGTCGGTGACGCCCAAATCCTTTTCAATTTCTTCACGGACGGCTTCAAGATTTTCCTTGTCAAGGACGTTTGTCTTGTATGCCTTTGCCACACCGCCTTCTGCGACTATTTCATTTGCCACAGCCTCTGCTGCTTCAAGATTGAGGTCAAGGAGTGCAACCTTTGCGCCGTTTGATGCAAGGGCCTTTGCAAGGCATCCGCAGATGACTCCGCCTGCTCCTGTGATGACAACAACTTTATTGTTCAAATTGATGCTGATAGGTGTTTTCATAATTATCCTTTTCCTTTTAGGGTTTTGTTTAGATTTATTTTGACTACTTGTTGAATCTGTTGAGGGTTTCCCATACGCCGTTGATATAACTTGCGCCCAGTGCTCTATCGTAAAGACCGTATCCGGGCTTGCCTTCTTCCCCCCAAATCATTCTGCCGTGATCGGGGCGGAGATAGCCGTCAAAGTTGTTGTCATAGAGGGCTTTCATAATGCCGAGGATGTCAAGCGTGCCTGCGGATTGGTCGTGAGCACACTCCTCAAATCCATTGTCAAAGACACGGATATTTCTCACGTGCATAAAGTGGATTCTGCCCATCTTTGCGTACTTGTCGACCATTGCAACAAGGTCGTTGTTTTTATCTGCACCCAGTGAGCCCGTGCAGAAAGTGAGACCGTTATTGGGACTGTCAACAAGGGAGAGGAATCTGTCGATATTCTTCTCGTTGGTGATGATACGAGGCAGGCCAAAGATATCCCACGGGGGATCATCGGGGTGGATTGCCATGTTGATGCCACACTCCTCTGCAACGGGGATTATGCGTTCAAGGAAGTAGCCAAGGTTTTCCCATAACTTTTCACTATCCACGGCTTTATATTGCTCAAACAGACGTTTTAAGTCCTCTTTTTGATAACTTGCGTCCCAACCGGGCAAGTTCATATCATCAACCAAAGGGTCCTTGCCGTCAAGTTGTTCGCCGTAGTATACAAGGCTTGTTGAGCCGTCTTCTGCCAACTTGTCCAATTGTGTTCTTGTCCAGTCAAAGACGGGCATGAAGTTGTAGCAAATGCACTTGACGCCCACTTCACCAAGACGACGAATATTCTCGCAGTAGTTGGCGATATACTTGTCTCTTGTGGGGAGGCCAAGTTTGATGTCTTCGTGGACGGGAACGGACTCGATGACTTCTGCTTTAAGTCCGTGAGCCTCTGCTTCTCTCACAAGTGTTGCAATGCTTTCTCTGGGCCACACTTCGCCTACGGGCACGTCATAGACTGCTGTCACAACACTGTACATGTTGGGGATTTGTCTTATGTAGTCAAGGGGGATTCTGTCACCAAGACCATACCATCTAAAAGTCAGTTTCATATCAAACTCCAAAATATATTTTTGCATTGTCAATGCAAACGTTTTTCACAAGATTTTCAAGGGTTTCCTTGTCGTCGGGATATTCACCGCTTTCAACCCACTCACCAACAAGTGAGCAGAATATTCTGCGGAAATAGTCGTGTCGAGCGTATGAGGTGAAGCTTCTGCTGTCTGTGAGCATGCCGTTGAAAAGACCAAGTCCGCCTGTTGAAGCCAGCACTCTCATCTGCTCTTTTATGCCGTCACGATGGTCCATAAACCACCAGGCTGCACCCAGTTGAATCTTGCCTCTTTCTCCTCCTTGGAAGTCACCGATGAGGGTGGCAAGAGGATAATAGGCGGTGGGATTCAGAGTGTAGATTATTGTCTTAGGAAGGCCTCCGTTTTGCTCAACGTAGTCAAGGAAATCCCTTGCATTGTTGACGTTGAGGACGTTTGCCACACTGTCGCCGCCCACGTCAACGCCACATCTGTCAAAAAGGACTGTGTTGCAGTTGCGGATGACACCTACGTGCAGTTGCATCACCATGCCCCTGTCACGAAGCATCATTGCAATGTGTGCCATAAGGGTAAACTGGAATTCCGCCTTGTCTTTATCATCAATGAATTTTTCATCAAGTCTATCTTTAATGATGTCGTCGCATTTACTGACGTCTCCGTATCCAAAGGGGAAATCTTCCATGCCGATGTCCACTGCGGTTGCGCCGTTTGCCACAAAGAAATCAAGGCGTCTTTCAACTGCTTCAAGAAGTTCATTGAATCCTTTGATTTCAACCCCTGCCACTTCACCCAGTTTCTTGACGTAGTCTGCATAGTCAGGCTTGTCGATGTTGATGAGACGGTCTGCTCTAAAACAAGGAAGCACCTTAAAGGGGTTGTCTTCACCTGCAATTGCTCTATGGACGGAAAGGTCGTCAACGGGGTCGTCTGTGGTGACAACTGCACAAACGTTTGAACGTTCAATCAGTTTCTTTGCAGAAAAACTGCCGTCAGCCATCTTTTCAAGGGTGCGAGTCCAAATCTCCTCTGCGTTTTTAGGGCAAATGGGGAGAGTGAGGTCAAAATACTTTTTCAGTTCAAGGTGTGCCCAGTGATAGACAGGGTTGCCGATAAAGTGAGGCAAAGCCTCAGCAAAGCGGAAAAACTTCTCTTTGTCGTCGCCGTCACCGGTGATGAACTTCTCGTCAACGCCGTATGCTCTCATAATGCGCCACTTGTAGTGGTCGCCGTTGAGCCACAATTCCGTCAAATTTGAAAAAACCTTGTCGCCAAGGATATCTTGGGGAGCAAGGTGGCAGTGATAATCAAAAATAGGCAGGGACTTTGCGTATTCGTAAAGTTCCACTGCTTTGTCGTTTTCAAGAAAAACTTTATTGTCAAAAAACATTTTTTCTTCCTTTTTTAGGTTGCGTCTTTTGCAGCGTTGTGGTCGCTTTGCAATCACAACGGCGTATGCATGGATTAGATAGTATTCACTTTATAGCTGTATTATACTACTGCATTTTTTGTCAGTAAATTGACAAAATTGCGAAATAACTTGCAAATCTTGCTATATTGGACTAAAATTGAAGTATGAGAGAAAATATCACCACAAAATGGCAATCTTCACAGCTTATGTCAAAGAAAGATTTCGAAGTAAATCTTTACCGTGATAAGTATTTCAAAACCGTCGAAATGCACTCCCATGATTTTTATGAGGTATACTGCTTCATCGGGGGGGCAGTTGACTATATCGTTGAGGACGGCCTATATCGTTTGCAAGCGGGGGACGTTTTGCTCATCCCCCCAAACTATCTGCACCAACCCAACGTCAAGGACGGAAGCAAGTCCTATGACCGCATCGTGCTGTGGATAAATCCTGCCTACGTCAAGCGTCTTTCCTCCCCCTCAACCGACCTTGCCACCTGCTTTCAAAAGGCAAAGGAAAAGGGTGCTTATCTTGTGAGAAACTCCGCTCTTTCTGACAAACTTGTCACCGAGCTTATTGCAGTCATCGAAAATGAAAACTCCAACTCTTTTGGTGCGGACTTGACTGCAGAAAATCACGTCATCACCGTCCTCACCCTTTTAGGCGCTCATTATCTTAAAAACAGGCAAGCAAAACAGGCGGAACAATCCAAGATTATATCCCGTGCAATCGAGTATATTTCCGAGCATCTAACCGAGCCAATCACCCTTGACGACATATCAAACGCACTGTATACCAACAAATATTATTTTGCCCATCTTTTCAAGGAAGAAACCGGCGTTTCACCCCACAATTATATCCTGAAAAAACGCCTGCTTATGTCCAAGGAATTGATTGAGCAAGGTCTGTCCATAACTGACGTTTACGTGCGCTGTGGATTCTCTGACTACACCCACTTTTTCCGCGCCTTCAAAAAGGAATTTGACCTGACTCCAAAGCAATATTTCCACCTTATGAAAGCCATCTAAAACCTTATAATAAACTGTTTGGTTGATCAAACAATACTATATAATGACAGAATCGAGATACGATTTACAAGCCCGATAACAAAGAGTCCTGACGATTGTCAGGGCTTTTTATTATGCTCAAATTCAACGACTATTTCATGTTACGACAAAATTACAGGCATATTTGTCAACGAGCCTTTTTATTGCATCGTGAAACTATAATTTTCCCAAAATAGCATAAAAAAAGAATACAAGTTGAGGGGTTCAACTTGTATTCTGACTGGTGGACCTTTCGCAACCGCAGTCGTGTTTGAGGTAGTCCGCCATATATTCGCACGCCATTTTTTCGCCCTCACTGCCGGGATCGCGCTTTGGCATATCGTTGCAAATATGCGCGATTTCGTCGCACATAAACTTTGCGCTTTGCGCCTTGTTGTCGATAAGTTTTTGAAGTTTTCCCATAAACTTTTTTCCCCCCCCCTCGAATAAGATAAATTTATTATACAATACATATATAAATCATTTTAATATGCGTTTTCGACAAAAGCCGACGCGAAAATCGACAATATGCGGATTTTGTATTATTAAAATTTCATAAAAAACCAACGACGGCAACAAAGAAAAGCGTATAGCGCAGTTAAGAAAAACGAGCGGTGGCAGTCGTTGAAACCGTATGCGGCGGTAAAGATGTGCGCGCGGTGGAAAATATATAAACCGTATACGGCACATTGCAAAAAACTTGAAACGAAATTCGGTAAAACGTAATGCGGCAAAGAAAATAAAGGCGTGCATAATCAGCAAAGTATTTTCATTTCCCGCTTTGCTAAAATGCGATTTTGTGATATGATATTTTTATCAAAACGAGTGAGGCGGAATATGCAGGAAAAATGCAGTTGTTCAAAAGAACCTATCGGCACGATTCCTATCGTGCGAGTGATTGACAAAATCGATGAAATGTTTGAAAAAGACGATTTGCAAGGCGCAAAGCGCGTTCTCGAATACTGGGAAAAAGAAGCAAAAGGCTTGAACGATAACAAAGGACTTTTGGAAGTGCTAAGCGAGCAAATCGGGCTTTACCGCAAACTCGGCGACAAAGAAAAAGGTCTCGCCGCCGTGGACGAAGCACTTGCGATTTTGGCATGTAGCGGCACTTGTTCGAGCGTTGGCGACGCGACAATTTATCTTAATTGCGCCACGACTATGAAAGCGTTCGGAAAGGCGCAAGAAGCGATAAAGTACTACGAGATTGCAAAAGAGCGGTACGAAAAATCGCTTGAAAAAGACGACTATCGTCTTGCGGGACTGTACAACAATTACGCCACCGCGCTTTGCGATTTGCAAAGATTTTCAGAGGGCAGGGCGTACTATCGAAAGGCAATAGACTTGCTCAAAAACAAAGGCGGTTTTTGCGAACTTGCGGTGTCCTATGTCAATCTTGCGCACCTTGCGTTTAGCGAGGCGCAAAGCAAGGGCGAAACCTGTGACGAGGAAGTGGAAAACCTTTTGAACCTTGCATACGAGTGCCTTGATGACAAGTCGCTTGTTCGTGACGGAAACTATGCGTTCGTATGCTCGAAGTGCGCGCCGTCTTTTGAGTTTTTCGGATATTTCATTCAAAAAGCGGAACTCGAGAACAGAGCGAAACAAATCTACGAAAATAACAGAAAATAAGTTTTATCAAGTGTATATCGATAGATAAAACGGCGATTTTGAATATGAAAGGACTTGAAGAAGCAAGAAAGTTTTATGAAGAAGCGGGTGCGGAAATGATAAGCCGCAATTTTGGCGACTTTGAAAATCGCATTGCGGTCGGGCTTGTCGGACACGGTTCGGAGTGCTTTGGATTTGACGACCAAACCTCGCGCGACCACGATTTTGAAACGGGATTCTGCATTTGGCTTACCAAAGATGACGAGGAGAAAATCGGATTCCGCCTTATGCGTGCCTACGACAAACTTGTCAAAAGCGTCAACGGAGAGCGCGCGGACAGAGTGGTGGAAAACGGTTTTCAAGGCGTTTTCGTCACGGGCGACTTTTATCGTAGATATACGGGTTGCGACGGCGCGCCTAAAACGTGGCAGGACTGGCTTTATACAAACAGCGCATACTTTGCCGAAGCAACCAACGGTGAAGTGTTCCGCGACGACTTGGGCGAGTTTACCAAAATCCGCAACGAGATTTTGCACGGTATGCCCGAAGATGTGCGAATCAAGAAAATAGGTTCGTGTTCGTTGAAAGCCGCTCAATCGGGGCAGTACAACTATGCGCGTTGCCTTGCGCACGGCGAAGAAGGCGCGGCTATGCTTGCGCTTTTCGAGTTTGTCACAAACGCAATCGAACTTGCCTTTTTGCTTAATCGCAAACATTGTCCGTATTACAAATGGGCGCTGCGCTCGATGGACGGACTCGACAAATTTGCCGAACTGAAACAACCACTCGAATATCTTTTGACCGCAGACAACGACAAGGCGGGGCAGAGCGTGAAAAAGGCTATCGTCGAGGACATAAGCCTTGCGCTTGCAAACGAAATCAACGCGCAATTCGATCTGGGCGTGGAAGGCGGTTTTTTGGAGCCGTATGCATACGCCATACAAAAACGTATAAAAAACTCCGATATACGCAATCTGCACATCGTGCTGTGACGACATATATGATAACCATAAATATTTACTACAAAGGCGAAAACGGCAATGCAAAACGCTTTGCCGATGAAATGACAAAGAGCGGACTCGTCGATGAGATTCGCAACGAAGAAGGCAATCTGGGATATTCTTACTTCTTTTCGTCGGACGATCCGGACGTCGTTCTTCTGATTGACAAATGGAAAGACCAATCGACAATCGACGTCCATCACTCGTCACCTATGATGAAAGAGATTGCACGCCTTCGCGACAAATATTCTTTGTCGATGCGGGTTGAAAGATTCGTCCTTGACGAGAATGAAAAGCAAGACGAAAAATATATGACGAAAAGCACTTTCTGACAATTGCAGATATGCCGCGTAGAGTCGTTGGAACTGATTATGGCAAGCAAATTTGCGCTACAAGAAGGAATCATAACTCCAAGCACAAAAGAACGGCTAAATATGTTGGAATCGGACAAAGCCGAAATCGAAGAACAAATTGCAAAAGAAGAACTTGCATTATCAAAGCAAATATCAAGAGATGAGCTGGAATATTATTTACGACGGGCTATTAAGTCATCACCAAAAATACTACTCAACAACCTAGTAGATAAAGTGATTGTTTACAATGACAAAATAGAAATCTACTACAAATATTGCCACAAAATCCCCGATGATCCCGACGATCAACGGGGATATTTTTTTGAAGAATTAAGAATCCAAATCAATTGTGGAAAGAGAAACAGACAGTTTTTGCCCATTATGATAGACCATCAAAAAATGATTGCAAGTGTCAAATATATTCTCAATAGAAGAAAAAAGATGTTGGCACCGATAAATTATAAAAAAAGACCCATCCTAGCCAGTCAAAACGTCACTGGTGCGGATGGGTACCTATTGGTGGAGCCAAGGGGATTCGTAGGAAGTGTACCTATGACGCTTCCGTAATAGCGTAGTGGGTGAACTTGTTCACAAAACGAAGCGTCAGCCCGCAGGGGTTTTTGTTGCAAGGCAACACCACGATAAAATCGTGGGGAATCCCTTGTCTTAAACAAAAAAATATCGTACGATATGTACGATATTTTTTGGTGGAGCCAAGGGGATTCGAACCCCTGACCTTTTGAATGCCATTCAAACGCGCTACCAACTGCGCCATGACCCCACGTCGTTTTCGTTGTTTTGCTCACATATATTACAACATTTTCACGATATAGACAAGCGTTTTTTCACAACTTTTGTTTCTCCGTGGATTATAGCGCAAAATTTTGTTTTTCGAAAGGATTATAAATAGTAATCTTATGACTTTTTAGATAAAAAAGCCGCGCATTGCGCGGCTTGCGATTTGTTGATCGTATTTCGTTTTCGGGTTTGTGTTTGTCAGAAGATTGCGATAACGCCAACGGTGTTGAGGATAAGAAGCACGACGTAGGTGATATAACCTGCAAGTAAAAGCGCACCTTGCCAACGTTTGAATTTGCCCATAATCAGTGCAGGTATCAAGGCAAAGCCCGCAACCGCAAGACAGAACGGGAAGTCGATGGTGAGCGATTGTGCGTCTACGGGAAGGGGATTGCCCGTCTTGCCCATCGTGATAAACGTGCAAAGGGGAAGAATGAGGGACAAGTCGATGATATTTGCGCCGATAACGTTGCCGACGGACAAGTCCGCTTTCTTTTTGATTATGGAAGTGATTGCCGTGACGAGTTCGGGCAAAGACGTACCGACTGCAAGAATGGTGACGCCGATGATGCCTTCGGGAACGTTGAGCGCACGAGCAAACTCTGCGCCGTTGTCGCACATAAGTTGCGCGCCCACGAATATCGTTGCGGCACCGAGAACGAAAAGAACAATATTTTTGACGATATCTTTTCTCTCGATGACCATACCCGTCTTTTTGAGCACGATTTTTTTGCTTTCGAGTTTTTG
Source organism: uncultured Eubacteriales bacterium (assembly GCA_900549225.1). GTDB lineage: Bacteria > Bacillota > Clostridia > Christensenellales > CAG-917 > CAG-475. Next base: position 47,253 of record URNP01000009.1, read on the forward strand.
GAAGTAAGAGAAGAGAATGCCTTCGCCTTTGGCTTGATTCTCATCGATGCTTTCAAAGCCTTTGTCGTTGATGAGAGAATCCGCGTGCTTCTTTGCGCTGATGATGTTTTCGATGAGGAAAAGCACGAACATCGCAAGAATGATGATTGCGTTCCACCAATTGAAAGTGCCGTTGGAACTGAGTCCCCACAAGAGTGCGATCGTTGCAACGAGTATCGCAACCTTAAAGACATAGTCTTTACGCTTGAAGAGCGGAGCGGTGAATACGAGCGAAATTGCCATAATGAGCGCAATGTTGCAGTTGACGGAGCCTGCTGCGTTGCCTATTGCCATGGACGCTTGTCCTTGCGCCGCCGATATGCTCGAAACCAAAATTTCGGGGATTGTGGTTGCCACGCTGACGATGGTTGCGCCGATGATAAACGAAGGAATGCCCGACACTTCGGCGATCCAACTTGCCGCGTCCACGAACCAGTCGCCGCCTTTGACGACGAACAGTATTCCGAGTGCGAGCAAGATGACGTATCCTGCCATGCTGTGCGCTTCCATCATAGAAAGGGTTGTAACGATCATATTCTGCTCCCTTGCGCGCGTTTTGCGCACCGCTATACGATAACATTTTTATATAAAAAAGTCAATATTCGCGCGTTTATTACATTATTGACATCGCTTTTTCGAAAGTATATACTTGTATAAATTGAATACATTTTGTATTGTATCGCATTTTAGGTGAATTATGGAAATCCGCAAGAGTCCCAAAGCGTATTGCGGATCGGATGGCTTAAAACCGATGAGAAACGGACGTAAGTCGTGACGATTTGAATTGAATAATTGCAAACAAAAAACCGCTCGTTTGAGCGGTTTTTGCGTGTTTTGATATATTGATTATTCCTTGTCTGCTTTCTCGTCGAGAAGAGCGGTTGCTTTTTCGACTTGTTGCGCTTTGAGAAGGTCACGGATTTCACGGAGCAAATCGTCCGTCGTTTCGGGTTTTGCCGCTTCTGCCGCCGCCGCTGCTTCTGCGTCTGCTTTTGCTTGTGCCTCGTCGCGAGCCGCTTTGATTGCTCTGAGTTCTTTTATCGTTGCAACTTTGCCCTTTATGGTTGCTTTTTCTTCGGGAGTGAGGGATTCAAGGAATTTCGTGTCGCGTCTGAGTCCCGTAAATCCTCCACGTACCATATTGATAAGTTTGACCATTGCAAACAACACGAGTGCGGTGATAAGGAAGTTGATTATTGCCATGATGAACGCGCCCCAGTCGATGTACACGGACTTGGACATATCCGCCACGAACTCGATACCTTGCTTTGCACATTCCGCCGCCGTGAGACCGTCCGCGTTCTTTGCAACGAGCATCGTGATAAGACCTTGCAAATCACCCATCGGGATTGCGTTGATGAGAGGCTTGAATATGCTGTTGACAAGAGCGGTTACGATTGCGGTGAATGCTGCACCTATAATCATACCAACTGCAAGATCGACAACGTTGCCTTTGGTTATGAATGCTTTGAACTCTTTGAGAAGCTTGAATTCGGGCTTCTTGAACTGTTTCTTCATAAGTTATCTCTCCTTCGTTGATGTAGTAAACAATATAATACTTTTCGTATTCTAAGTCAAGAATATGGGCAAATTGACAAAATTTGAGGGTTTTTTCGGCGATTTTCGCAAATTAATTGACTAAAACGCTTCGCGCGCATACAATAAAACTCGCTAGGGGTGCCGTATGGCTGAGATGATACCCTCAAACTTGTGAGATAATCCTCGCGTAAGGAAGCAAAACGTTATAAAGATGCTTTTCACTCGTTCAAGTTCCCCCAAGCAAAGTTTTGGAGGACTTTTTTATGGATATCGAAACGTTGAGTGACAAACTGCAATTCGTTGCGCTCTACCTTGCGGTTGCTCTGGCGGCGGCGTTTATCGTCGTTGGCTTGCTCGTATGGTTTTTTAAGCGCGATAAGTTTGACGATTTCAAAAAGTATGCCGTCGGCATAGTCACGGGCTTTGCTTTAACGATGGTGGTCGTGTTTGCCTACGTCAAATTTCAATGCAATATCGACGATATGCAGGCAAAACTCTTTTACCCCATACTCGCAACGCTCATAACCGTCGTCGCAGGGGCGATTGCAATGCTCGTAAGTTCGCTTTTCAGTAAAAAGGCGGTCAAGATTTCTTTCATAGTCACAGCCGTTTTGACGCTCGGTTGCTTTATCGCAACCATGGTGCTTATGGCGCAATACTACGGCGATATCGCAGAGTATTATCCCAACGCAAACCTCGTCGGAATGATCGTATCCGCAGTCGTGTTTATGGTGATAATGGTGGTTTTGTGGTTCGTAGGGGACAAGCGTAAGATGAGTGACACACGCTCTATCGTGTACGGCGCAATCTCGATCGCACTTTCGTTTGCGTTGTCGTACGCCAAACTTTTCAAACTTCCGCAAGGCGGATCGGTTACGTTCGCAAGCCTTCTTCCGCTGATGATTTACTGCTGTATGTTCGGCACGAGAAGAGGTCTTATCGTATGCACTATATACGGCGTTTTGCAGGCGCTTCAAGATCCGTTTATCATTCACCCGATGCAGTTCTTGCTCGACTATCCTCTCGCTTTCGGCCTTATCGGCGTGAGCGGAATATTTATGGAAAAGGGCGTGTTCAAGGACAAAAAAGTGGTTGCGTTCCTGCTCGGCGGCGTGCTTGCGGTGGTGTTGAGATACGCTTGCCACGTATGCTCGGGCGTATTTGCGTTTGCAGATTACGCAGACCTTGACAAGTACGATACGGCGATTGCGTACAGCATGGCGTACAACTCGTTTGCATTCGTGGATATGATTATCGCGCTCGTGGCGGGAAGCACGTTGTTTGCATCAAAGTCTTTCACCGCGCTTATGCAAAAATCAAGCGATCTGAACAAGGCGGCTGAAGCGACGACAGAAAAGCAACCGACCGACAACGATGACGAAGAAGAACTCGACGAAATCGACAAGCAGATTATTGAACGTCAAGAAAACAATTATTTGGATTGAATGAATCATTAATAATGAATAATTAATACTTGCGTGTGTGATCTGCCCACACCCGAACGAAAACTTATCAGACCAATCAAAAAGCACGGCGTTGCCGTGCTTTTTCATTAGAAAGGTTTTGAAAAACGATGAATTTTGTTTTTACGTTATATATACAAACGAAACTCTCGTTTTATTGGACTTTTTTGAAAAAATTTTTATTTTTTTGAAAAAAGTTTTTTATTGCTTACTATTCCGTTTATTATTCCGCTCTTTTCGAGCCGTTTTGCGCAAAATTATCGCTGGATATATCTGAACACGAACACTCCGCCGCGTTTTACGTTTATGTGAATTTTGCCGCCGAGAGATACGTTGCTAAGTCCGCGAGAATCGCAGGAGGTGAGAATCAACTCGTCAAGAGGATATTCGAGCTTTTGAGAATCGGACACAAGGGCGTTTTCGCCGTAGGGAAGAATGGATATCGTTTCGCCCTTTTGCGTTGGCAAATCGAATTCACCTTCGACGTAGTGAATATCTAGTCCGTCCTCTTCTGCTTTTGCGCTCATACCGAGGGTGTTGGCAAGGCGCATAATCGAAAGGTTGCACAGCACGTGATCGACTCTGCCGCCCGTAACGCCGTAAAAGACGATCGAATCCGCGCCCAAAACTTCCTTTGCATAGTAGACGGCAAGTTCGCCGTCGCTTGCGTCTTTGTGAGGATTGTGTTCAACGAGGGGAATGTCGATGCCGTCGGGCTTTTCGAGAGAATCGAAGTCGCCGAGTATCACGTCGGGAGTGACGGGGCATACGTTGAAACCGCCGTCACAGCAGACGACTTTGTCACCCTTGATTTTGCGCTTTATTTGACTTCCGCAATTGAGAACTATGGATACTTGCATAAATTCAGTGTAACACCCTTTGCGAAAATTTGCAATTTCGGGCGTATTATTTTTTCAATCCGCTATTGATAAAATGAGTTTTATTAGTTATAATGGGCTTAATAAAACCTTGTTTTTGCAAAGAGGCGCATATGAAAGAGTTTAAACTCAAAAGTTTTGACAACACCGAGATTTATTGCAGACTCTGGGACGACGTTCAAAATCCGAAGGGCGTGATTCAACTCGTGCACGGGATGAGTGAGTATGCAGGGCGTTACGACGAGTTTGCACGATATCTTAACTCAAGAGGCTATATCGTCTTTGGCGACGACCACCGTGCGCACGGTTTGACCGAAACCGACGAAAATAGAGGCAAGCACCCCGGAAATATATTCAAAAAGACTTTGAAAGACGAGTTGTTTTTCAGAGAATGGCTCAAATCGCAATACGATTTGCCAATATTCCTTATGGGACACAGTTACGGCAGTTTTCTCTCTCAAGCCTTTGCGCAGGAAGGCACGGACGTCAAGGCAATCGCTCTCGTCGGGTCGGGGCATATGAGAGATTTGTTCAACTTCGGCAAAATCGCCGTTGCGCCGATTTTCCTTGTGGCAAGAAATTGGCGTCCTCGCATCGTCAACTGGGTGAGCGACAACTTCCAAAAGTTCAAAGGCGACGAGGGTAAACTGCAATGGGCAAACAGCGTCAGAGCAAGGCGTGAGGACGTGCTTGCAGATCCTCTCGCGCACCAAAATATGTCCGTCGGTTTTGACTTCTATATGATGAAAGAAACGTCAAAACTCTATAGTAAAAAAGCGCAGGCAAAACTCAATCCCGCAACCGCAATCGGTATGTTCTCGGGCGACGCGGATTCCGTCGGACAGATGGGCAAGGGCGTGAGAAAACTCGACAAAATGTACAGAGCAAACGGCATAAAGACCGAACTTCATCTGTATCCCGGCGCAAGACACGAAGTGTTTTACGACTGGTGCGGAGAGCAGATGCAAAAGGACGTTGCCGATTTCTTTGACAAATTTATCATATACGAGCAAACGAGCATTGACGACTTGTGCAAATAATTTGGCGGAAAGTCCTTCTTTTTGAGGGGGACTTTCGTTTTTTTGAGGGAATAAAATGAACGTTACCATACCATCGGGATTCAAAATCGGACACTGCGAGGACGACTTCACGGGCGTGAGCGTAATCCTTGCTCCAAACGGCGCAGTCGGCGGCGTGGACTGCAGGGGCGGCGCTCCCGGCACGAGAGAAACCGACCTTTTGCACAACGAAAAAATGATGCAGAAGATAAACGCCGTTGTGCTGTCGGGAGGTTCTGCTTACGGGCTTGCTTCGACAGTCGGCGTTATGGAATATTTGCGCCAAAAAGGCGTAGGGTACAAGAGTCTCGGCAAAATCGTGCCTATCGTGTGCGGTGCGGTTTTGTACGACCTCAATCAAAAGGAATATCATTATCCAACCGCAGAATACGGACTTAAAGCGTGCGAAAACGCATCGAAAACCACCGTTTTCGGCAACGTCGGTGCAGGAAGAGGCGCAACCGTCGGGAAAATAAGAGGCGTCAAAAACGCTTGCAAGAGCGGTATAGGCGCGGCAACCGTCAAGGTGCTTGGCGTGACGGTTACGGCAATCGTGGCAGTCAACGCTATGGGCGATATCGTGGACGACGAGGGCAAAATCATAGCGGGCGCAAAGGGCAAAAACGGTGAGTTTATAGACACCGAAAAGTGCCTTGCAGAAGGCGACGTTTTGAAACTTGCGTTCGGAACGAACACCACGATCGGCTGTATTCTCACCGATGCAAAACTCGACAAGGTGGACGTCAACAGGCTTGCGAGCATATCTCACAACGGGCTTGCAAGAGCAATCCGCCCCGTGCACACGATGTACGACGGCGACACCATGTTCTGTATGGCAAGCGGAAAACGCCCCGTGGCAAATCTTGCCGTGCTTCAATCGGCAGTCGTTCGCGCCACGCAATGCGCAATCCAAAATGCCGTAAGAACCACGACGAGTTATAGCGTGATATACGATGCCGACGAAGAATTAACAATTAACAATTAATAATTGAGGGTGGGCTCTGCCCAAACCCGAAACGAAAACTGAATCGAAGACTACTTATACACGGAATTTGCTCATTCGAAGACGGAACACGAGCCGCAACGGCGGCG
>URNP01000010.1 GCA_900549225.1 uncultured Eubacteriales bacterium
CTGACCCCAGCCGCACGATTGTGCGGCGGCACTGTGTGCCACAATATTTATTTTGAATTAAGCAAGGCGCTCGTTTTGTTTGCGTATTTTATGGACTTAATTTGCAAAATAAGATAAAATCGAGATATGCAAATCAACGTATCGAACGTAGCAGTGGAATATGACGGAACGCCTGTGCTTTTGCAGGTGGATTTCGTCGTGCACGAAAACGAGAAGATTGCGCTCGTGGGGCGCAACGGATGCGGTAAAACTACGCTCCTTAAAGTTTTGACGGGAGAGGTTGAGGCGCAAAAGGGAGAAAACGACGCGCCGTACGGTGTGTTTACGAGCGGCAATCCCGTCATCGGATTCTTGAAGCAGACGAGCAACGACGATAAGTCCAAAACTATGTTTGACGAGATTTTGGACGCATATTCCGAGTTGTTGAAAGTGGAAAAGGATATGGAAAGCGCGCTTGAGGACTTGCAACGTGAATCTTGCGAGCAGAACGTAAAAAGATATTCTCGGCTTTGCGAAGAGTTTGAAAGAGGGGGCGGATACACGTATAAAAAAGAGTATTTGACCGCCGTAAAGAAATTCGGGTTCACGAGCGATGATATGCAAAAGCCGCTTTGCGAATTCTCGGGAGGACAACGCACGAAGATTGCATTGCTCAAGTTGCTTCTTTCAAAGCCCGACGTGTTGCTTCTCGACGAGCCGACGAACCACTTGGACTTGGAGGCTATAGAATGGCTCGAACGCTATCTTTGCGCATATAAAAAGTCTTGCGTGATCGTTTCGCACGATCGTATGTTCTTGGATAAGGTCGTGAACGTCGTATACGAAATCGAGTACGGCGAAACGAAGAGATATCAGGGCAATTACACCTCGTTTACGGCGCAAAAACAACAGGCGTACGACAAGGCTCTGAAGGATTCGATTATGCGCAAAAAGGAAATAGACCGCCTCACTGCGCTCGTGGAAAAATTCAGATATAAAGCAAACAAAGCCGCAATGGCGCAAGCAAAACTCAAACAAATCGAGAGAATTGGCGAAATCGGTACGCCGAATAGTTTTGACACTGCGACGTTCCGCTCAAACTTTCAACCCGAAAGAGAAACCGTTGAAAAAGCGATCGTTCTTGACAAGTTGGCGTTCGGATACGACGTGCCTTTGGGCGAAGTGAACACCATCGTCAAAAGGGGAGAGAAAGTGGGGATCATCGGGCAGAACGGATGCGGAAAATCCACGCTCGTAAAGACTATCGTACATAAACTTAAACCTCTCGGCGGAAGCGCGACTTTCGGACTTCACGCACAAGTCGGATATTTCGATCAGACATCTACACAGAGTTTTTCAACTCTCACGGTGCTCGAAGATTTCCAAAACGAATTTCCGTCGTTGTCAAACACCGAGGCAAGAAGCGCGCTTGGTGCGTTTATGCTTTCGGGCGACGACGTGTTTAAGCGTATATGCGACTTGTCGGGCGGAGAGAAGGTGCGCCTTGCGCTCTGCAAAATATTGAGAAAAAAACCGAATATTCTCATCCTCGACGAGCCGACGAACCATATGGATATTGTCGGAAAAGAGACGCTCGAAAGATTGCTCACAAACTATACGGGCACGGTGATAACCGTCTCGCACGACAGATATTTCATAAACCGAGTATGCACGAGGCTCATCGTTTTCGACAGAGGCAAAGTCGAACTTTTCGACGGCAGATATTCCGAATACGAATCGAGAAAAACAGAACAAGACGATGGCATTACGGAACAGAAAACAGCCGAACAGAAGAAGAAAGAAAAGCCCGTTTCGCAAAGTAAAGAGGCGGCGAGAAGGGCGCATAGAATGAGTTTTCTCGAAGAGAAGATGCAGGCGCTTCAAGACGAGATATTCGCTCTCGAAAATAAGATGCACAACGACGAGGCAGTCTATACCGATTACACGAAGATTGCCGAAATAGACGAGCAAATCGCGGCGCTTAAGGATAAACTCGCACCTATGGAAGAAGAGTGGTTGGAACTGTCCGAAAAAGAATAAACTTGTAAAACGATGTTTATATAATCAAAAACGACGCGTAAAACGTCGTTTTTTGCTGTTATATTGAGAAAAACAAAAATTATAATGAACGATAAATATAGACAATATAGATAAACTAACGTTTCGTTTTTTATAAATGAAACGGGTTTATACCGCACGGATAAGTTGTCGTTTCTCAAGCCGTGAAGCAAAATTTTAATAAAGAAAAAAGAGTGCCGAAGCACTCTTTTTTTTGAGTTGGTTTTCGTTACACACCGTAGCCGTAGGCTTTTTCAAGGTCGATGACGATGCCTGCGGTGCTGCTGAACGTAAGACTGCGGAAGAAGTTGTCAAGTGTGATGGGAGCGATTGCGGCTTTGACGTCTTTGTCGATATCCGTGATGCTTGCATACACCATAAGTTGTCCCATGGTCATCTTTGCAAACGCGTCTTCTACGTCACCGCTGAGGTTGTTGAGTTTACTGTCTTTGAAGTCGTAGAACAGACTGCCTTCGGTGACTTCCATAAGGTCGCTTATCGTTGCGTCTTTGACGACGTCGTTGATATTTGCGATGGTAACCTCGTCTCTTGCGAGCATACGAAGCACAGCCTCGCTCTTCTCGTTCTCGACCGTGACTCTCAACGCAATGCTTGCGATGGGATCGTGATATACGACTTCGTAGGAGGTTTGATACACTTCGTTTGCTTGCGCAAGGTATCCCATAACTGCCGTATATCTGACGGCATCACCGTGCAAGGTCGAGTCGTAAGCGACCGCTTTGCCGTTGACTATAACGTATGCGCCGCCGTTGTTTTTGATATAGATATTTTCACAGTATTGCTTGGTGTAGAACACGTCCGCAGAGTGGCAAGCGTAAGACGAGTCACCATCAACGCCGGGGGTTGATTTCTCAACAAAGAAGGTGCCCGTTTCCTTGGTATAAATCTTCTCGCCGAGGTGAGAGAGGTCGTTGGGATTGTACTTGACGTACTTGCCGTTGACTAGGACGTAGAGATTTCCGCTTGTATTGTCGTATGTGTCAACGGTTTGCGTATTTTCGCCAGTTCCCTCGACTCTCTTGTACAGTTTGTCGGACGGGGACGAGGACTTAGACTGGACGTATATGCAAAGGGCGTAATTGTTGACGTATTCGACGTTGCCGTTTTTCGTGCCTTTGTAATAAATCTTGCCCGGTATCAAATCGAGGATGTCCGACGTGTTTTGGTAAGAGAACGTTTTTGTCGCGGTTTTCGTGAGAGTCGTCACGTCTGCTTCGACGAAACGATAGGATCTCTTGATATATTTGCCCGTCTTGTCGTATACGAAGGTGTAGGGTTTGGTTTCAACGATATTGCCGTCCTTATCCAAGACTTCGTCCGCGCCGACAGGTGCTACGATAAAGCGATCTTCTTTTTTGATTTCACTGTTTGCAGGCGGATTCGTCGTGTAGTCGTTGCGGATTTCGCTGACCATAGAAAACTCGTATACGTCGATGAGTTCGGACAAAAGCATATCTTTCATCACGATTTCCATTGCGCCGGAGAGGTTGTTTACGGGGACGTATGCCAAACGCTTGATGACGGACGAACTTTCGCCTTCTGCCACGACTTTGAAGTTTTGAAGTTTTGAATCGACCGACGTAGCGTCAAAGTCTGCGCCTTGGCGTTTGAACAGTTTGTTGGTGCTGTCGTAGTAGAAATACGAAGTGCCTCCTTCTGCCGTATCGTCGCGAGTGAGAACGTCGATATCGATATCCATAACGTCGCCGAGGCTGAGCGCGTCAAACGCAGACGAGAATTCGCCGAGCGTTGAATACGCCATGCGTTGAAGCACTGCGGAAGAAGGCTCGTAGCCGAGCGTTCCGGCATCGGTCACTCTGTTGTACGTTGCAAGACCTCGATGTTCTGCGGGATTGTAGAGAGTGAAGTGGACCGATTTTACGAATTTGCCGTCTGCTGCGGAGACGTACGTGCCGTTGATCTTGTTATAGCGTTCCGCACCTTCGAAGAATTCGTTGCCGTCATAGAAAGCGTAGTTGTCTTCTTCGACGATTTTGACGAATTTGCCCGTCGTGCCTGCGGGTGCAGGTTCGTATTTATAGAAGTTGATATCAACCGTTTCGGCAAGCGTGAGGTCGTCGGATACTGTGCCGAGGTCTTTGACGAGGCAATCTCTTGCGGCGAGCGATTTCATAATGCGAGAGGAGTGCTCGTCGATTTCGATAACTTCGTCGATTTTGAGCTCGTCAACGACACTGCCGAGATTGTCAAGGGTTGCGTCCTTTTTGGAGAGCGACTTCATAAGCACGCTGTCTGTTTCTTTGATGCGGATGAGTTCGTCAAAGAACATATTGTTGAGCTGTGTGCCGATTTGGTCGAGAGTGTAGCCTCTGCGTGCCATTTGCTGAAGTGCAAGAGCGGTCGAGCCTTCTTGCGTGAGATTATATCTTGTGTGTCCTGCATCGGTGTCGGGATTGTAAAGACGATATCTGGGCACTTTGATATAGACATTTTCGCCGGTTGCACCGCTTGCCGCATCAGTGAAGCTGCCGTCTGCGCGTTTTTCAAAACGCGGAGCGGCTTCATCGTGTGCATACTTGTTGTAGGGAACGAATATTTGTTCTGCAATATACGCGCCGTTTGCGTCTTCGACGTAGGAGTCGAACTCGATATCCATGACTTCACCGATGGTGAGAGAGTCCGCAACGGTGTCGAGATCGTCGAGAGTGCAACCTCTCTTTGCGAGCGCTTTCATTATGGGTGCGGATGCGTCGTCGATTTTGATGAGTTCGTCGATTTTGAGGTTGTTGATTTCAGTGCCGATTTCGGAAAGTTTGCAATCTTTCAAAGATTTGATTGCCATTGCCGTGCCTTCTTTGTCGGTGTCGACGACGTCGCCGATTGTAAGCGAGTCGAGCAGACCGTCTGCATCCTGAAGTTCGACGACGCTCATATTGGATACGATTTGAAGCAAGGTTGCGGACGTGCCTTTGTGTATGCGCAAGAACGGCTTTCTGCTGCCTGCGTTTTCACCCTCGTCGAGAGTGCGGAGCATGCTGTCCTTGGTCAAGGTTTCGTCCATAACATAGTAAACGTCGCTGTTCTCGTAAGAGCCGTTTTCGAGTTTGTAGCGAGCATCGTTGATTACGACTTTCGTACCCGAAATCGAGGGAACGGATTTGACGAAATCATTTAGAGGCGCAAAGCCTTTGGTGCGGAGAGTGAAGTTTGCGCCTTTTATGCTCGCAATACGGTTTGCGTATGCAAGAACGTAAAGTTTGTTCACGTCGTGTTGCGCAGAGGTCGGAACTTTGTATTCGATGTGACGATAGAAAGTCTTGTCGGTTTCGTCGGCGTTGAACTGTTCACCGTAGCAAGAGTTGTCGACGACGTATTGGTCGCTCACAGAGCCGTCCTCTGCCTTGACGGATTTGACGACGTAGCGGAGTTCTTTTTCCACGAGAGTGTCCGTCGTGCCGTCGTTGTCGGTGTCCTTTGCGCCTGCGATGAACGTTTCAACACCCACGGCAGGGGAGTAATTTGCGTTTTTGAGTTCGGCCTTGCTCACCGCTTGATATTCGTCGACTTTGACGTAGACTTGGTTTTCGCCCTTGAAGATGAAGGAATCCGAATCAACGTCGAGGAGTTTGTCGAGGGTGAGCGCGTTGACAACCTGACCGAAAGAGGAGAGCGAAACGTCTTGAATCGCCGCAATGAGAGCGTTGTCGTTTACGCCGATATCGATGCCGAAATCGTTTTTGATTTTTCTCACCGACAAGTCGCCGTTGAAAGAACTCATGATATTGTCGATTGCGGTCTTGATATTATTGTCGAGGTTTTCGTCAAGAACGGGCAAGCCGTATTCTGAAAAATCGACGTCTGCAAGTCCGCTTATGTCAGAGAGCGTGAACGAGTTGACGACGATGGACAAGTCGCTTAGCAATTGGTTCACGGGGGCGTTGTAGAAGTCCTTGGTGGTGAAGTCTATGCCGCTTATTCCGTTGAGAACGGACAATCCGTAATGCTCGTACAGCGTTTTGAGCGTCAAAGAATCCATGTTTTGCATGTCGCTGATCACGCTCTTGACTGCGTCGAGAATGGTTTGCCCGTACAGTTTGCTATCGGGAGCGATAGGACCTTCTTGAGTGAAGTTGTCTTGCAGTTGTCCGACCGTCGTTTGCGTGCCGATGACGACGACTGCGCCGCCGATGGCAAGAACGAAGAGTATGATACCGATGACCATACCCAGAACGAAAGTTAATGTTCCGCGAAGTACTCTCATAGTTTAACTCCAAATATCAAACGAGTCCGCAAATAGCGGACGCGTGGGATTTTTAACCGAAAATTTCGGCGAAAAGTTTTGCAATCGGGTTGTTTTCGTAAAAATACTTGCATACCGTGGACGATTCTATTGCCGAATCGACGGTGGGGATCTTGCCCTTTAGCGAATTGAGAATTGCAAGTACGACCATAATAAACACCAAAGCGAACGCCGTCGAAATTATCGCGCCGCAAGTGCGGTCGATCCCGACGAGGACTTTTGAGTCCGACGTGTGCATTTTGGCAAAAAGCGTGCGAAGAAGCCAACAAATAATCCCCAATGCTATGCAGTATACAACGAACAACACGATCGCAACGATTACGTCCGACAAGAATACGCCTGCCACCTGTCCGATGGTCTGTCCGCTTTCTTGTATGAACGTCTTTGCCAGCCAGAGCGCAAACTTGCCTTTGAGAGAGGACATAAGTCCGTCGCCCATAGAGTTTTCAAGCAACTGCTCGCTTGAGCCCGACTCGTTGGTCACGACCACCCAGTACGATTTGTTGCCGCTCTCGTCAACGTGGACGTTGATCTTTTTTGAGCACAAATCGTTGCTGTCCTCGATTTTCGTCGTAATCGAGGATTCCATATTCGCAAACACGTCGAGTTGACGCGCCGATGCGAACGTGGGTGTGAGAAGAAGGAGGGAGGAAAGCATGATGGCAACGGTCAAAAACAGGCCTTTGAAGGATTTTGAAAAGCCCCTGATAATTCCCAGAATCAAGCCGAGTGCGACGATGACGAAAAACGCAATGTCGGCGTACGGCATATCTGCAGATAGAACGTTGACCATAAAGTTTGCTCCTTAACATATTCGCATACGCATAGTGCGCACGCACAAGAAATGATTATAAACATTATAACCAATTATAAAGTTATATGCAATAAAAAATTGAAAAAGAAAGCCGCAAAACTCCCAAACGGAAAAATTTTCCTTGTCGGGCGGCGGCATAAAGAAATAAAAACGCAGGGGTAAATCCGCATGCGGAAGTTGCGAAAAAAGTCGATTTTTGTCTTTCGTTTTTCAAAAAACAAAGCAAATCAACAATAAAAACGACGCTTACGCAAGCGCCGTTTTGAGCATAATCGCAATTTCATCTGCCATTTTCTCAACGTAAAGTGGCGATACGGTCATAAGTTGCATAAGCGGGTCGCCGTGTTTGTGCGCCACGATTCCGAGGATTCCGACGTCGCCGAAGCGTTCTGATTTTCCGGTCACGCCCGAGGGGCACACGCCGTCGTCACGGAGTACTATTTGCCCGACTTTGTCTTTGCTCCCGAGCGACGCGTCAACTGCGATAAGCACGGAATTTTCGTGCGCGGCTTTTATGAAATCGATCCATTCCCTCATATTTCTGCCGTTGATTTGAGCCTCGTCCGTGCCGTACACAAAAGAGGAAACGCCGTATTTTTTGGTTAGAAGCGTGCCGACCATAGGCCCGAGAGAGTCGCCGGATATGGCGTTCGTGCCAAAACATACGATGACGACGTCACGCTCGCCTTTGCCTATTGCGGCGTTGAAAAGCGCGGCGGCAAAGGGCGCGAGAGGGTCGATTTCAGTGTTGTTTCGGGCGAGATTTTCAAGATTGCAAACGAGTTCTTTTTCGGTGATAGGCGTCTTTTTCATTCCCGAAGTATTGCCAAAAAAGACGTGCGCTAAACCAAATCGGGAAAGAGAAAAATCTGTTAAATTTCGCCTTAAATTCCGACTGAATCTCGCCTTAAATCTCGTCGCACGCCGCTTGCTCTAAGGCTTCGCTGTGCGAAGTTGCGGGCAATTCGCGCACGTAGGGGGCGTCGAATTTGTAAGTCTTTTTCAAAAGATTGCCGAAGTTGAGATTTCGGTAGGCGTATGATAAAGATTCAAAACTTTGCTTGTTTGCAAGCCGCCATATGACGAGCACGACGGCAACCAAGACGGTTGCAACCGCCATGCCGATAAGACAGCCGACAAAGTCGATGAGAACGTCCGTGATAGTGCAGAATCTTCCCGGTGTGAAATATTGTATGCCTTCGCTCACGCCAGCGTAGATAAAGCACAGCGGCGCGCTCAATACGGCGCAGCCCCATTTGCGTTTGCAAAGCAAAAACAGCGTGCCGACGATTCCGAATCCGAGAAGTGCGGACAAGCCGCCGTGTCCCATAAACTTGCGCACCATTTCGTAGGTGTTGGAAAATAGTTTGACCTCGACGGTTTTCTCAACGTATATCGAAGGGTCTATCGTGCTCGTGCAACGGATGACCACTTTGCCGTAGGTTTGGGCAACGAGCGCGCCTTTTGAGGTGATGGTGGCTTTGCCTTTGACGACTTCCCACTTCACGTCGCTTGCGTACGCCGTGGGCATATGCGCTGCCTTGTATACGGCGGTGCTGTGTGGCGTGATTACGTCTTTGCCCGAAATTCTAAGTTCGGTGGGCGGATTCTTTTTGAGAGTGACGGTGACGCTCTCGCTAAGGCTTGGATTGTATACGGAAGTGTAAATAAGTTCAACCGTCCCCGTGGCGGTTACGAACAGCCCGTTTGCTCTTGCGGTCAGGAGGTGTGAGTCGCTTGAGATGACTGTAAAATCCGTGCTTGCGCCTTGCGGCTCGACGCTTTCGATGAGGTCAAGATAGTTTTGTCCCATTTTGCCGTGGATGAGAGTGGGATTTTGCTTGAAAACTATTTTTTGCGGCATCACAAAGTCGGGATTGTCCTCGACGATTACCGTCGTAGATGCGGATTTTCCGCAATCGAAGGTTGCGGTTATAGTCGCTTCTCCGGCGGAGATTCCGTAGACGTAACCGTCGTGCACGGCGGCAACGCTGTCGTCGGACGAGGCGAACGTCGCACAGTCGGGCGCGGTTTGTCGGTCGTTTCCAGCCGTCAGAGCGGAAGTGCCGACTTTTATGGTGTCGGGAAGAGAAATGGCGTTGTTTGGGATATCTTGCGGATTCTTACCGTAGCAGTTTATTTCAACGAAATTGTATACGGACGGATTGCTTTTGAGGCGGACGTAAACGTACGTGCTGCCCCAGGAGTGACACGTCGCAACGCCGTTTGAATTCACGGTGACGATATCCTCGTTTTCCGACTCGAAATAGACCTCTTTGTCAAGCGTGTTTTGCGGTGAAAAGGTGAGCTTCAACTGCTCGGATTGGTCGGCATAGAATCTTTCCGTGCCAGTGCGCTCCAAGGTTATGTTTTGGGTGACGACTTTTGCGTCGAATTTTGATGAAACGTCGTATTTGGAGTCGATCTTGTCCGTGACGAATTGCGTGCTCGAACCGCTCTCCGTGCCGGGCGTTGCCGAAGCAATCCAAAGCCCCGCCCACAAAACGAGCGTGCATACGAGCGCAAAAGTTGCAAATATTTTCAATCCGATGAGGTATTTTCCGTCCCTGACAAGCATATTCGTTCTCCCGAAACACGAATTATGACAATATTATACAAAAAACTATGTTTTTTTGCAACACGCAACGCCCATAAAATGAGATTTTATGCGGCGACTTTTTGAGAGGCGAAAGAGCGTATAGTGCGCATACGGAATAGAATCCGCATTTCTGCACACGATATCTAAAAAAGGAGGTGTGATATGGAAGACAACAATCTCGTCAAAAGAGTTGCGGAACTCGGCAATATGAACGTGATGATACTGTTCCTCTTGGTTGCATTCATCGCGTTTTCCGTGGGACTTGCATTTTTCTTTCTCGTCCCGGGAGCAGTCGGCTACGGCATAGGCATCACTATGTTTGTGGTGGCAGGCCTGCTCTTTGTCATCGGCGAAGCAAACTACTTCTCAAAGATGAAGAAAATCCAAAACGAATAAAAAAAATCACCGAGGCAAAACGCCTCGGTGGTTTTTTGTTTGTCAATCGTGATGCCGTCAGCCTACCGTCCAACTCGAACCGTTGTATGTGTAGGTTTTGCCGCTTTCACCCGAAATCGTTGAACCGTCATTATTGTTGAAGGTCGTTGATTTGGTAAAAGTTGCCGTTTGGACAAATACCGCTTGTGCTTTGTCAATCAAAGAAGTTCCTTTTGCTTTTCCATATCCTTCTTTGGAAGTAATGGCAAGGCCGCATCCAGAATCCAAAATAACCGTGCCGTTTTGTGTGCCAGTTATAAGGCCTGCCAACGTTCCACCTGATTTTACTTCGACTCGTCCTGCAACAGACAATTTGGCAGCACCTTTGCCATTGGGATAGAACCAACCAACGCCTCCGCCGGCTTCGTCATTCCAAGTGTTATCATAGACGATGATTTGTCCACCTTTTTCGAGATTCAAAGTTGCGTCACTCAAAACATTCAATTCAGAGCCTGGCAATAGTTTATAGCCGTATTTTATTGTTGTAATGCCGGAGTGTAAATTGATTTTTTGCAGATACGACAATGGGAATATGACCGATGCTGTATCAACGGTTGCTTTCATTATAGTAATAAAAGATTTTTTAAGTTCTACTGTTAATTGCAAGCTACCACCCGTAATGTCTCCGAAAACATCCAATACGGTTACCCCGTTTGCATATGTTTTTTGAATATAACCGCTAGTTAAGTTCAAGAGGGCCCCATTAGTTGCAATGATTGTAGGAATGGTGGTTTCGTGCTTGCTATTAGTACCAATCCAAAGGCCACAATATCCTTTGACCGTTGTTCCGCAATATAATGTCGTCGCACATTGAATATTCGGCAATTCATAGCAATTAAACGGGGAGATTTTACCGTCATTGTATGATCCGACAGTTGATGTACCTCCTCTAAAATCGTGAACGACAAACGGCTCATACAGAGTTGATCCGCTCTCAAATACTATTGAACCAGCGCCTTTTACGTAGCCTCTTGTGTCAAGAACTGCACCCGAAACAAAAGTCATTGTGCCGTTGTTGATGATTTGACTATGTTTGTTTGAAGTGTGTCCGCTGAGACCTGGACCTCTTCTTCCCAACAAACCTTGCACCAAAATTGTTCCGTTGACAGTGACGTTGGCGTAGTTGGTCAAAACGTGTTCAATGTAGTTTGAATCATTGTCAACAAAACCGTCAACACCGTCCTCGCTATCTTTGCTTACATATGTTGGAGATCCGGCTTTTTTTGAGCCATCTAAACTGGATGGCAGAATTAAAGTAACACCACTAGGGATTGTAAGGTTGTTTGCAATAAACGCATTGCCGGTCAACGTAACAGTACCGCCTTGTTGGACTTTGTCAATAGCGTCTTCGACTGTGTATTTTGTGCCGTTCACTTCAGCCGCTTTCACTTTGAGGGTTACGGCGATGCTGTCGGCTTTGTAGTTGGCGGTTTCAGCAATAGACACGATAATGGCGTACACGCCGCCATCTCTGGCTTCGCTTATTCCGTTCGGGGCAGACAGTCTGTGTGTGAATGCAGTTTCTGTATTGTCGGTTGTGACGATTGTTGCAAGAGAGTATTCAATCACTTTGCCTGTCCAGTCATACTCGAGGGCTTTGTTTTTCCAGGAATCTCCGGATGCACGTTCTGTGGAGAGATTGGAATTGGCTTTTTCGAGGTTGACGAAAATCGTCAATTGATAGACGTTGTAGTTGGTGGCGTCTGCGCAGTAGGTTGCCGCATAGCCGATGCTATTCTTCGTGCAAGAGATATTCTCGTCCTCGTTTGCCCATGCAAATCCCGTTCCGCTCAAATTCTTGAAAGCGGAAATTGACGTGTTGGGTGTGTACACGCCTTTGAGGTTGTCAAGGGCGTATATGACAAGTGCGTTCTGCACGTCGCTTTGAGTGTAGTTTGCCTTGCTTACGGTGAGCGTTGCGCCGACGGTCGTGATATCGTAGTCCGCATAGTCGCCTACGTTGACGGTGATGTCGTACGTGTCTGCGTTGTCGTCGACTGCGTAGGAGCATACGAGCGTAACGGTGATATCGTCAAGCAATTTGCCCGAAGTCGCCTTGATTTCGTAGGCGGTTTCGTCGAGCGTGAAAGCCTCGCCGTACACGGCGGATTGATTCTTTGCGGTGATCGTCACCTTTGCTTTGTCCACGGTCAAAACCGCGTCGTCTGCATAGACGATTTCGTAGTTGCTCGATGAAAGACCGCTCATCGTGACAGGGAAGTTGCCTGCATGTTTTTGAGTGTTGTATGCGCAAGTGAAAGCGAGCGTTCCTTGGAGGACGGACTCGTTTTCACCGTTCACGAAGCCGTTGTAGGTTGCGGAGAAGTTTGTATCTTCACCAAAGACGATATTCAACGAATTTTGTGCAATACCGACGTTGAGCGTTGCTTTTTTTACGGTTAAAGTCGCGTTTTGGACGGAATCCGACGAAATCTCGTATTTTGCGAGGATATCGTCCGAAAGTCTTATGCGCACTGCGTAAGTGCCTGCGTCGAGGACGCCGACGGAGGTTTGCCAACCGCCGTCTATATCGTATTCTACGCTCATTCCGCTTCCGTCGTGATCGAGCAATCCGCTCTCAACGTATGCGACGTTTGCTTTGTTGCCGTATGTCGTCAAAAGCGTGTTTTGGTCGAAGCCGAGCGTGAGAGTTCTCTTGTTTACGACAAGTTTCACCTTGCTTGCATCAACGATATAGTTGGCGTTTGAAGAGGTTGCTTTCACTGCGTATTCGGCTTGGAATTTGCCTTGCTCGTAGTCCGTTGAAAGAGTGATGAAGTCAAGGCTTACTCTCACAGATTGAGAGGTGAATCCCGTGAGTGCGGGAGCGGCTTCGCCGTAGGTGACGGCATAGGTCTTTTCGTCGAGCACGACGGTTTTTGCGCTGACCTCAAGCACGTTGGTTTCATACGAGAAGGCGTAGTTTGCGTGGTTTGCAACCGCGCTTATCGTATAAGAGTCTACGTAGTTGCCCTTTTGATAATCGCAAGAGAGCGTGACCGAAACGGAAGCCTCGTCCTTTTCAAGCACGCCGTCCATAGCGTAGGCATTGCTATCCAAAGTGAAGTTTTCGCCGTATACCGCGGTTTGCTTGCCGACGATTATTTTTGCGCTCTTTGCCGTAACTGTGGCGGTGAAAGTGCTTTCGACGGGAGTCAAGCCTTCCTTGACGATCCTGAAAGTAAACTTATATTCGCCTGCGTTGCATACGCTCGGCATATCGGATTGCTCGTTGCCGTTCACGATATAGGTTACGGTTGCGCCTTCTTGTGCGCTCACCCATACGTTGTGTTGCTCGCCGTCGTAGGCGAAGGTTCTGACCTTGCAAACTTCGTATTTGATGGGCATGTCTTTTATTTCCACTCTGACGTCGTAAAGCACGTTGTAGTTGTTCGAAACGTCTTGCCCCTCGGATCTAACGATCTTCACGCCGTCTGCATACTCGAAGTCGCCGAGTTCGATTCCGCTTGCAGTATAGACGTTCTTATCGCCGCTCTTGGTTTGCAGTATGCCTGAAATCGAATCTTGTGCATAAACTCCGACTGCGTGTTCGGAGACGTCGAAGCGAGCCTTTTCACCGTCGTTGTAGGCAACGTTGTCGTCGTTGAACTTGATGGTAACAGTTCTCTTTTTGACGATGAGAGTGGCGTGCGTTAAGGTTATATCGTAGTGGTCTGCGTTGCTTGCGATGGGCGTGATCGGATATTCGTCGACGATCGAGCCTTGTTTATATTCGCAAGCGAAAGTGATTGTAGGAACGTCGTTTTCAACGAAACTCTTGTTTGCGGTGTATTCAAACGACGGTTTTTCATCGCCGTAGACGACGGACGCGTCTTTTGCGGTGATTGTAATCGCTCTCTTTGTGACGGTGAGTTTGGCTCCGACCGTTTCAACTTCGTAGTTGCCGTTTTGGAGCACGTCGGAAACGGTGATATCGTACTCGTCGGGGATATTGCCGACCGCATAGTTGCAAGAGAGCGTGCAAGCGATGGTATCGCTGTCGTAGAGGCCCGTTATCTCGTATTCAAACTTGTTTGCCGCCTCGCCGTATTCGACTGCATCTGGTGTTTTGACGGTGATGGTCGCTTTTCTGCGAGTGACGGACAGCGCCGCTTTTTCACATGCGAGAGTGTAGTTCGTGCCGTCTTTGAGCGTGCATACGATATCGTAGCCGTTGGCTTTTACGCCGTCGCCTTGCGTATAAGTGGTGGAAAGTTCGATCAAATCGGCAAGAGAATCGCCCTCGAAACGACCTTTCTCGCCAGCGATCACGTTTGAGAAGTCAAACGCTTCGCCGTAAGTGACGGAATTGCCGCTTGCAAGCGTGATTTCAAGCGTTGCTTTGTTGACGGTGAGAGAACCGTTTTGCAACGTGATATCGAGGTTTGCGTTGTCCTCTGCGGACACGACGATATCGTAGTTGCCGACTTTATTGCCCGGTTGATACTCACAAGTGAGGGTGACGACGATATTTTCTCCGAAGAGGTCGCTCGTCACGTACGCGTCGTCGCTCGGCGCAAAGTTGTGTCCGTACGTTACGACCGCGTCGTTTGCGGTGACGGTCGCCTTTGCCTTGTTCATCACGACGGCGAAGTTGCCGCTTACCGTTGCGTAGTTCGCACGCGCGATTCTATAGTATACCGTGTATGCGCCTGCGTTTTTGAAAGAGGGAAGCGTATCCGAAAACTCGCCGTCCTCGCTCGTCGAGTAAGCGACGGTGCAGTTGGAAGTTTCAACCGCGATTGCGGAGGGAGATTGTTCCGTGCCGTTGAAGGTGAGAGTTTGATTTTCGGGAGCCGTAAATTTGATGCTTGCAGGGGTGATTGATGCGCTTGCGACGTAGGTTACGTCGTAGTTTTGCAGGGCGTCGTTTCCGTCCTCGTCAACGATAGTCAAGGATTTTCTGAGGATTTGCTCGTTTGTATATTCCGTCACGCCGTTGCCGTTCGTTTCAAGGCAGAGTGCAAGTTTGTGCCCTTCGAGAAGTCCCGAAAAATCGTTTTCGTCAAAATTCGCGCTCAACGCCGCGCCCGTATATTGTGCGCTGAACGTGAGAGCGGTTTTGGCTGCGACGGGACGTTTGCCGACGTGGATCGTTGCAGAAATCGAGCCGTCCGTATTGGTGCCTTTCACCTCGTAGTTTGCCGCAGAAACATTGCGAACGCTCAAAATATAGTCGCCCACGCTCTTGCCTTGCTCGTATTGAGTGACGAAAGAATCGGATGCAAAAGAAATCTCTTCTTCGCCGAACGCCCAACCCTCGTATGAAAGTGCGATTGTGGGCAATTCGTCACCGTAACTGATGTTTATCGGTGCGATAGTTGCGGTTAAAGTCGCTTTTTGGACGGTTATCGCAATTGTTGCTTGTGACGATACGGGTGTGTAACCGTCGCTCGAGGCGGTTGCTTTGCAGGTGAGGGAGTGTGAACCCGCAGTCCATCTTTCCACCGAGCATACCGTGCCGTCTTCGCTTGCGGTGAGTTTGTTTCCGCTCTCGTCAAACCATTCGTAAGAGTAGGTGATTTTGGCGGGTGCGCTCAATCCGCTTGCCGTGACGCTCACCACGTCGCCGTAAAAGAATTCGGTTTTGCCGTTTGCAAAGTTTTGAGTGAGCACGGGTTGTCCCGGCGCAACCAATTCAAAAGAGGCGGTGTAGGTCACGTCTTTGACGAGAGTCGCGCCTTGTGCGATTTCAACACCGTTTTCGTCTAACCAATTTACGAATCTGAATCCGCTCGGGATTTTTTCACTGTATTCGGTTTCAAGCGGCAGGCTTATCACGTTGCCTGCGTTGTCCTCGGTTTGCTTGACAGCCTCGCCGTTCACCACGAATTTTACGGCGTACTTTTGCTCGTTTTGACTTATCACGGCATACACTTTAAGATCGCTCGTGACGCTTGAAAAGTCCTTGTCCCAACCGGTAAATTGCTCGTTTGCGCCGAGCAAATCTTTGAAAACGTCAACGGACGGCGCGGTTGCGGCTTTTCCGTATTCGACGGTGGCCTCGGTGACGAGCGTGGCTTCGTCAAGATAGAAAGACACTTTGAAGGTCTTGATTTTCCATTGTGCGTAAAGTACGCTCCCGTTCTTGAGTTTGGACGGGTCTAACGTCTCGGTGCCCTCTTTGTCCGTCGTCCAGCATACGAAGTCGTATCCCGTGCGCGTGGGTGTGTACGTTATATCGTTAGGGTCGATGGTTTCTTCTTTTACGGCAGAGCCGTCATTCAAATCAAATGTAATCGTGATACGCTTGTCCTCTTGTGCGGTTTTGTCGCAGGCGGCGAATACGCAAACGAGTATCGCCACCAATGCCACAGCAAGAAGAAGGGCGTTTATGTGTTTTTTGTTCATTCCTATCATTCCTCCTATTTCCCCAAAATCAATAGGATTCTTTCTCGATGTCGGTCGCAAAAGGACCGACTGACCGCGACTTGTCGCAGCCGTGCGCTTGATTGCTACAAAAATGCGTGTTTTTATGCCTTCGGTTTTGAAAACCGATTTGCATTCATATTATGTCAATGCTTGCTCGATGCGTTAAATTTGCTCGTTGCGTCAAACATAACGAATCGGAAATCTTCCGTGCCTGCCGCAAGCGGAAGAAGTTGTCCTTGCGTGTGCAACTCGGAATCTTGAGAGTTTGCAAGTACGCCGATATTGACGAGATACTGGTTCATACTCTCAAACGTATATCCGCTCAAATCGAGAATAGAATAGTTCTTTCCGCCGCCGTAGAACGCGACGCCGCCGTGGACGTATTCTTTGCCGTTTATCTTGGACACGATATTCTCGTTCCCAGGAAGTTTGCACATTTCACGAAGCATTTCGGGTATATTGAGTTCGAGCCAGGAAAGGCCTTGTTGATTGTCTTGCAGATTGACTTCGATGAGAGTGCTGCTGTCCACTTGCGAAAGTTCCTTCCAATTGTCAAGAATCACTTCGCCAACAAGGCGCAGGCAAGCCGGATAACTCGTTGCCGCAAGTCCGTCCCAGCCGTTGAGGTAGGAAAAGCCCATCGTCGGCATATCGAGCATACCGCCCGAGAAGTGACTTTCCATACCCACCGAGAACAGTCCGCTCGTGGAAAGCACGCTGTCTTTGAGAGTGACGTCGGTGAGGACGTAGTTGTTCATAAAGTATTCATCGTTTGCGTATGCGTCGCAAGCCGAGGAGTTGTGATTGTTGTAACTTGCACCGTTTTTGTCGGTGAGCGAGGGCGCGAGGTCGCTTGCGTTGCCTCTCAAGAACCTGTTTGTGCCGATTTTGAGAATAAATTCTCTTGCCGTATGCAATCTCGAACCTTCTATGGTGACGTTGATTCGCTCGGTCTGCGGATTTACGCTCTCTTGCGTGACGTCGCTTCTTCCGAACACTCTCACCACCGTGCGCCCGTTTTTAATGCGGCAATTCTTTATCGTTGCGTTGCACATAACCTCGAGGGTAGTGCCTTTTTCGTTGAGCAACGTGAGCTCCATCTTCTTGTTTCCGTCGTTGTCCTCGACATAGAGCGAGTCGTCGTCGCAACCTGCAAGAGTGAGGTTGTCAAGGACTATTCCGTTTTTGCGCACGAGGAAGGAAATGTTGTCCTGTGCTTTGACTGAGGCAACGTCTATGCCGCCCATACTTGCCGCCACGAAGTTCAGCGGCCCTTTGAAGATGGCGTAAGAGGGAACGGTGTCGGTGAGCGCGCCTCTCAAGTCGGTGATATATTCCGCGCTTATAAAGTGTCCGTTTCCGTAAACGTTGTTTTCAAACTCGAATCCGACGTACACTTCGGGTTGTTCGAGCCCGAGGTTGGAGTAGTATTTATAGTCTGCCGTCGTCTTGATTTTCTTGACGTGGGAGAGCAGTTTTTGCGTCATTTGGGCATCGTCGTATTTGGCGTTTCCCTCGTAGTCGGTGAGTTTTTCGCCAAGGTATATATCATCGGCAAGTACGACTTGCTTTTTAAGAGCGGTTGCCGCCTTTAATTCTTCGTAGTTTTTGACGTATACGCCGTCAACCGCGTTGAAAGCGAAAGAGGTCGGTTTGACGTTGAATCGAGAACCGAATTTCCAATTTGCCGTCACCGTAACTTCGCCCGTGCCTTTGACGATGAGTTTCACGCCGCTTTCGTCGGCTCTGATTTCGAGAATAGAGTTGTTTGACGAGGTAAATTCGACGTTGTCGTAGGGATATGCAATTTCCTCTTGCGCATGGCCTTTGCCCAGCACGTTGTTGAAGAGTTTTGTCGTGTATTCCGTCTTGACGATTTCACCGTTCGAGAAAGTCTGATTTGCTATTGCGAGATTCCCGAGTCCGTGCGAGGCGGCGGTTTCGTTGAATATGAGGGAGGTGTAGATTTTTGTTACGATAAGTTTGCGCTTTATCACGCCCTCGGTTTGCGTTGCGCCGCGCTTTTTCCATGAAATCAAAAGTTCGGTTTCACCGTCTTTGACGGCTTGGATATAGCAGTACTCGTTGGATTGCTCGGTTATCGTCGCAAACGAGGGGTCTGCGATTTCCCAAACGTATTCGAGATCGGCGAACGGCTCGGACGAAACCGTGAATTTGGTCGTCGTTTCGTCAAGAAGCACGAGGTCGTCGTTGCCGTCGGCATTGCCGAAGGAGTTGACTGAAAACGCGTGGTCGGCAAACGAAACGTAGAGGAAATATCTTTGCGAGTTTATCGTCACCCAATACAGTTTGTTGGTTGTGCTCGTGACGGGATTTTCAAGTTCTACGTCGATTGCGTATGCGCTGTCGCTGACGCTCGATAGTTTTCTTGCCTCGAACGAAAGTTTTTCGCCAACGTCTGCAAAATCGATATCGCTTTGCGATATACCCTTGCAGTCAACGAAGAAAGTGAAGTGTTTCGCTCCCAAAGGCGCACTGACGATAGGTGCGTCGTTGCGGTCTTGGGATGTTTGCTGTCCGTTTATCATCACGTCGCCGGTGCGGCGGACGTTGAGTTTCAAAGTTTTGCGCGCATCGTTGCCGAAAGCGTCTATGAGATTGATTGCAACCACGGCGTCCGTTTCAAAGCGAGCGGCAATCTTTCCGCTGACTTCGTTTATGGAAATAGCGTCTTGATTTTCTGACGTATAGGTTGCCCTTACGTCCGTTGCGGTTGCGGGGTAGAAGTCGCCCGAAAGAGTGTAAACTCCTGCCGTTATATCCGCTTTGTAGTCGGTGTCGTCGCCTTTTTCAAGCGCAACGAGCGCATTGGTGCTGTCAAGAAGAACGGGATTGAAGGATAAAACTCCGCTAGAAGCGACGTTGAAGATAACGCTGTCGCTGTAACCGCCGTCTTGGCTCGTGTAGGTGAGTTTTGCAACGCCGACGTCGTGGAAGGCAAAAGAACCGTCCTCTTCGCGAGTGACGATATCGGTATCCTCGCCCGTGTTTGCATCGGTGATTTTAAGGGAATATTTTTTGTTTTTTGCCATGACGGGCAACACTTCTACGCCGAGGTCGTCCTCAAACATCTTGTGTTCGTATTTCGCAAGGTCAAACGAGAATATTCCGTTCGCGCCCTTGTTGTTTATCACGAGTGCGTTTGCCGGAATATCGGCAGAAACGCTCGCAACCGACGTTATCGCAAACAACGCCACGAGGAATAAGAGAGGAAGAACTATTATGAGTGCAGTCACGACTTTTTTCATCTCAATCCTCCGAATCCAGATTTTCGTACGCACGCTTTAAGTGCGCAAAGAAGTATCCTGCCGCACCTGCAAGCAGGGCAAGGGGCAAGCATATCGCGATTGCGTAGTCGGCACCCTTGGGAAGAGTGGAAAACTCCTTTCCGCTTACCAACGGGCTTATGAACGACGCAAGCAATGAAAAACCTATTGCGAAACTTGCAACGAGTCCGACTGCAATAATTGTCGAAACGGTGGAGTTTGATTCTTTGATTTCACCGTCATCCGTTTTTGCAAAGTGCGGATGGTCGAGGTCAAGCCTCGTCGCAAACACGATTTGGGCAAGTGCGTAAAGAGAAGCGGCAACAAGCGTTACTGCAACGTCCGCTCCCTTTTCAAGACCGGTTGCCGCAAACACGACGCAGGTTATCAACACGCTCGACTCTGCCACGATTGAGCAGAATGCGATTTTCGAGCCTAGAATCTGCGAGGGCGAATACGGCAAAATCTTTTGCGTCATCGACATATATCCGTCCCTTGAAATGTTGGTCGAGCAGAACGTGTTTGTGAGCGTGGAATACAAAATCACGATAAACGTGCATATCTCGAAACTCACGTCGGTTTTTCCGACCAAACCCGTGAGCATGCTAAGCGCAATATTTGCCGAATAGTAGGCGATGACGGGCATAACCGCCGCAGTGGTGAAGTACATATAAGCGTAGTTCGGAGTGCGCATAACGAGCAAAAATTCTTTTGCAAGAAGCGAGCCGAAGCGAGTGTTTTTTGTGAATCTGACTCTATGAATATGCGTGTGCGGAACGTGAATCGAAATCCCCGAAAGCGATACTTTTATGAAAATCGCGCGGACGACGATAAGACATATTGCCGCACAAACCACCACGACCGCCGCAAGTATGCCTACGCTTGTTGCGAGATTGCGCTTGAGCATAATGTTTGCAAACAAGTTTGCGGGATAGTTGTATCTTGTGAACGAGAGAATGAATCCCATCGTTTTGTCGTCGAAAAGAGAAGTGACTTTTCCGCTCGAAATCAGGTTTTGCGCCAATCTGAACACGAATGAATAGAGCCAGCAGAATAGTGCCATACCGACGGTCATCACTACGAAAACGAAAATATAGTGCGAGTTGGCAAGGCGTTTGAGATAATAGTAGGGCAACACTACCGTCGATGCGATGCCGAGAGGAATTATGGGTAAAAGAAGCGCTACGACGAAGGTCATAATCCCGTTGTATGCGGTGAGGGTGTGAGTGGTGCAGAGGAAGGTGAAATTGAGCGTCGGCACGCACACGAGCGCAAGAAGCGCTTGTTTGAGATATACCGCCGTGAGTTTTGAAAGGAATATATCACTGCCGGAAAACGGCATGGATATGAGAATGGATAAATCGCTGTTTTCAAACAGGGCGTGGCAGAGCGAGTTGATTCCGCTCAGTACGAAAATCACAACGAGTACGAAATAGCCCATCGACATGATCTCGTACTGTCTTGCAGAGATGTCGGGCACGCGGTTGATTTTGATTTGCGTGTACGTTGAAATAAATCTTGAAAAAACCAAGACGAAAATCGCAACCATCGCTCCTACGAGCAAAAACATCAGAAGAGAACTCGTAAGGTCGGGCAATTTCTTTTTTGAACTCTTGGTCGGAAGCGCGTCAAGCAGTTGTTTTTTCAAAAGGAGAGCGTACTTCGTCATTTTTCAACCTTTGCCGTGCGAGAGAGGAAGTACTCCTCGAGGTCAATGCCGGGATGCTCGCACTCGAATTGCTCGAAATAGAAGTCGTCGGTCTTCACGCCGTTTTGGATGATAACCGCCCTGTCGCAGAGCTTTTGCACTGAATTTATGTTGTGAGAGGAAAACAGAATGCAATTGCCCTGACGTGCGTAGTTTTTCATAAACTCGCTCACGCGTTGAGACGTGAGGGGATCAAGACCGATCATCGGCTCGTCCATAATCCAGAGTTTCGGATTGTGAATGAGGCTTCCCATCATGCAGATTTTTTGACGCATGCCGTGGGAGTAATCGTTGATGGTGTCGAAAATTCTGTCGCCGAGTTGGAAAACCTCTTCTAGTCTGTCGAGGCGTGCTTTTCTGTCTGCAATGCTTACGCCGTATGCGTTTGCCATGAAATCGACGTATTGCATGCCTGTCAGTTTTACGAAAACGTCGTGCTTGTCGCTGACGTAGCCGAAAGTGCTTTTTGCCTTCACCGGTTCTTTTTCGATGTTGTAGCCGTTGATGAAAATCTCGCCTTTGGAATAGGGCAGTATACCCGTGACGCACTTGAGGGTCGTAGATTTGCCTGCTCCGTTGTGTCCGAGAAGTCCGACGATTTCGCCGGGATAACAGGATACGCTCAAATTATCCACGGCGGGTTTGGGCACGGCATGGT
Source organism: uncultured Eubacteriales bacterium (assembly GCA_900549225.1). GTDB lineage: Bacteria > Bacillota > Clostridia > Christensenellales > CAG-917 > CAG-475. The sequence goes on from URNP01000010.1 coordinate 22,193, forward strand.
ACTGCTTCGTGAGATTTTTTATTTCAAGACAAGGTGAATTCGACTGTTTTGGCATTGTAAACTCTCCCCGCGTTAGTGTTTTTTGCGCCGCAATTTATACACGCACGCGCAAATAATATATGTAATTACCTAATTTTCGTATATTTTACTTCATAATAAACGTTTTATGCAAGCGAAATGCATACAAATATATACCTTAAGATTACATAAAGACAAAAAATTCGCCAAAATCGTTGAAAAACGCCAAAATAATGGACAAATTTGACAAAATGTATTATAAGTTGGGGGGGGGGTGATGTTTTTCGGTATAAATATACGCTCACGGTGAATGTTTGTGTATAATTTGCGGTCTAAATGCAATAAACACTGAAAAAATGTTGAATAATTATAAAAAATACAAGAATATTTTTGCAAATTGCGAAACAAAAAAAGTGAAAAAAGAAACGAATCCGTCAAAACCGTGGCGTAACGGATAAAACGTTCATTGTTTAATCGCCGCAATGCGATACCTTTCGATATTTCCGAGTTCTAACGACAAAACATACGCTTAGATGCGCTGTTTTGCGGTTGCTTGCGGGCGTGCTTAACGCGATTTCGATTTTTGACAAAATTTTAAGTTTTTGTGGCTTGTTTAATGAGTTTTTAATGCTTTGTCTTTAACATTTAAGCATACTAACTCAAAAGGCGCAAGCGCGACGAGGGCAAAATACCCTCGTTGCATTGACTTTTTCGTATTTAATTTTTATAATATGTTGAACATAATATAAGATTATTACGGAATCGTCGCCATGCGCCGATTTCAGGAGGATAGATGAAACCAACCACAAGACGCACACTCATAATCGTCGGCGTGATACTTCTCGTCATCATCGCTTTCGTCATTGCATACGAGTTGACAAGACCTACCGAGGTCGTGTATCAGGGCACTGACGACAGTTTCGTGGAGATGCTCAAACGCGGCGAAATAAAAGCCATCTATATCGAGGGCAGTTACACGGCAAAATTGCTCGTGGGCAACGACAAGAGTTACCGCTATTTTGTCAACACGCAAGGAAGAGTCGCTTTTTCGGACGCTATTAAAGATTTTACCGAAGCAGGACTTCTGGACGGCGTCGTCGTCAGATACGACGATCCCTCGAGCGGTTCGCTCTTGTCGAGCATACTCGTTCCGCTCATTCTTTACGCAGCGCTTTTCGGCATCTTTATGGTCGTGCTCAGAAAGAGCGCGGGCGCACAAGGTCAGGCGCTCAACTTCGGTAAGACCAAAGCAAATCAAGTTCGCGACATAAAGGTCAGATTCAACGACGTTGCCGGCGCAGAGGAAGAAAAACAGGAACTTCAGGAAATCGTGGACTTCCTCAAACATCCCAAAAAGTATACCGATATAGGCGCGCGCATACCTCGCGGCGTTCTTCTCGTAGGCCCTCCCGGAACGGGCAAAACCTTGTTTGCAAAGGCAGTTGCGGGCGAAGCGAACGTTCCGTTCTTCTCAATCAGCGGTTCGGATTTCGTTGAAATGTTCGTCGGCGTAGGCGCATCGCGTGTGAGAGATTTGTTCGATCAGGCGCAAAAGAATATGCCGTGCATCATCTTCATCGACGAAATCGACGCAGTCGGTCGTCAAAGAGGCGCAGGCCTCGGCGGCGGTAACGACGAGAGAGAACAAACCCTCAACCAACTGCTCGTTCAGATGGACGGTTTCGAGGCGAACAGTTCAATCATCGTTATGGCGGCAACCAACCGCGCGGATATCCTTGACCCCGCACTTATGCGTCCGGGCAGATTCGACAGACAAATCTACGTCAACGTTCCCGACGTCAAGGGCAGAGAGGAAATCTTCAAGGTTCACGCCCGCAACAAACCGCTTGCGTCCGATATCAACTTCAAATCCCTTGCAAGACTCACTTCGGGCTTCACGGGTGCGGATATAGAGAATATTCTCAACGAATCTGCGATTTTGGCAGCAAGAGCCGACAGAAAACTCATCACGATGAAGGATATCAGCGAGGCTGTCAACAAGGTTATGGCAGGCCCTGCCAAGAAGTCAAGGCTCGTCACCGAAAGCGACAAGCGCATCACGGCGTATCACGAGAGCGGACACGCAATCGTCGCAAAACTTATGAAGCACTGCGACGACGTGCACGAAGTCAGTATCATTCCTCGCGGCATGGCGGCAGGCTACACCATCACGCTCCCCGAAAACGACGACAACCATATGACCAAAGGCAAACTTCTCGACGACATCGCAATGATGCTTGGCGGAAGAGCGGCGGAGGAACTCGTCATCAAGGATATATCGACAGGCGCATCAAACGATATTCAGAGAGCCACGCAACTTGCCAGAAAGATGGTCACCGAGTGGGGTATGTCCGAGTCTATCGGCAACATGTATCTCGGTTCGAGCGAGGAAGTGTTCCTCGGCAGAGATTATCAGACGCATCTCAACTACAGCGAAGAGGTCGCGGCAAAGATCGACGAGGAAGTCAAAATCATCATCGATACGCAATATCAGGTCGCTTTGAATATATTGAAAGAAAACCGTTCGATTATGGACGCAATGGTCAAAGCGCTCTACGAAAAAGAGACCATCTACGAAGACGAAATCAACGCGTTGTTCGGAGAGGAATCGAGCGGCGAAAGCCTGTTCTCGTCCAAGATAAACAGAGACGAGAGCGAAATCAAGCCCGCACAAAACGAGAGCGACGACTCGTCGAGCAATAGCAACTCGGATTCGAGCGAAAACTGAGCGGACAGAAGGAATCGCAATGAAAATTTCCGAGGCAAAAAAGCGCGATTTGCAGGTTATAATGCAAAAAGATCCTGCCGCCACGAGCAGCAGAATCGTAAGGAGAACGTACACAGGGTATAAAGCCCTGTGTGCTTATCGTTATGCGCACAAGTTTTGGGAAAAGGGAATGAAGTCGCTTGCCCTTTACATAGCCTTTCGAGCAAAGGAAAAGACGGGCATAGACATTCACCCGGCGGCGAATATCGGCAGCGGAATTTTCATAGACCACGGCGTAGGTCTCGTCATTGGCGAAACCACCGAGATCGGCGACAACTGCGTGCTTTATCAGGGCGTAACCCTCGGCGGTACGGGCAAGGATACGGGCAAGCGTCACCCCACGCTCGAAGAGGGCGTTATGGTGTCGGCAGGCGCAAAGGTGCTCGGCCCCGTTTGCATAGGCGAGCATAGCAAGATTGGCGCAGGAAGCGTCGTTCTCAAAAACGTTCCGCCGTATTCCACGGTCGTGGGCGTTCCCGGCAGAGTGGTCAAGCAGGACGGCAAGAGAATCGCGGATATGGATCAAATCCTTCTTCCCGACCCGATTATGGAAGAATTCGTGAGACTCAATAGGCGTGTGTACGAACTCGAAAAGGCGCTCAACGTGCACTCTTGCAGATATTCCATAACCGTCGACGAGGACAACGTGCTCCCTGCCGAAGTCGAGGAAATCGAATCGCAATTCGAACAAAATCAATCACAAGCGGACAAACCGCAAGCATAAAAAAGGACGAAGTCCGATATGAAAATCTACAACACGCTCACAAGAAAAAAAGAAGATTTCGTGCCTCTTCACGAGGGACAAGTCAATATGTACGCATGCGGAATCACGGTTTCGGGCGAAGCGCATATAGGTCACGCCTATCAAGCGCTCATCTATGATATTATCCGCAAATACTTTGAAAAAATCGGATACAAAGTCAATTACGCGCGCAACTACACGGACGTCGACGACAAAATCATTGCCAAGTCCAAAGAAACGGGCATACCGCCTCTCGAGTACGCAAGTATGATGATAGACCGCATAGATAAACTTATGCGCAAATTCGAGGTTGACGATCCGACCATATGGCTCAAAGCAACGTGCAATATCGACAATATCATCGACTTCGTGTCCAAACTCATCGAAAAAGGTCACGCATACGCAACCGAAAGAGGCGACGTGTATTTCTCCGTCGAGAGTTTCCCCGGCTACGGCAAACTCAGCGGCAGACGACTCGAGGACGCCTACGAAAGCGTGCGTATCGAAAACGAGGAGAATAAGCGCAATCCTCTCGATTTCGCGCTTTGGAAATCCGCAAAGGAAGGCGAGATTTTCTGGGAATCTCCGTGGGGTAAGGGCAGACCCGGTTGGCATATCGAGTGCTCGGCAATGAACAGAGCGGCGTTCGGCGAGCAAATCGACGTTCACGGCGGCGGCAGAGATTTGATTTTCCCGCACCACGAAAACGAGATCGCGCAAACGGAATCGCTCACGGGAAAGCCTTTTGCAAAATACTGGATTCACAACGGACTCATCAAAGTCAACGGACAAAAGATGAGCAAGTCGCTCGGAAACAGTCTTCTTCTTTCCGACCTTCTTGACGAGTATAAACCCGACACGATAAAGTATGCACTGCTGCAGACCAACTATAGAGGCGACATCAATATCACCGACGAATTGTTCCCCGATGCAGACAAGCATATGTTTGAGTTCTACAAGGTGCTCGACGCCGTCAACGAAAGCGGACTTGCAAGCGACAAGCAAAGCAGGTGGATTGACGATTCCTTCAATCGCGCAATGGACGACGACTTCAACACGGCGAAGGCGCTTGCGGATTTGTTCGGAATCTTCAAGGGTATCAGAGCGAAGTTGAGAGCAGGCGACAGCGACGCCGTTGCCGACGCAAAACAAGTGGTAAAGACCTATTCGCTTCTCGGACTTTTCAGATGCGAACCGAAAGACTTTATCGCTTACTACGAACAAAAACAAAAGGCAAAAGAGAGCGCGATTCCGCAAGAAGTGCTTGACCTCGTCGAGCAAAGAAAGGCGGCAAAAGCAAACAAAGACTGGGCAAACGCAGACGCAATAAGAGCACAAATCAACGCTCTCGGCTACGTCGTCAAAGACACCAAAGACGGCTCTTTCGCAGAAAAAGCAGAATAAGACGATAACGATACAAGAATAATAAAAACAAGGTTTATATTTACAAAATCGCGCGATAAAACCTTGTTTTTGCAAAAACACGTTCTTTTGGAGGAGAAAAACATATGAAACGTCGCATATTTACGGCTCTTGACAATTTGAAGAAAAGAGACGCTTTCGACGTCAAGTACGCACAACTCGAAAAGAGAAGAGAGGAACTAGACAAGCAGATCAAACGCGAAGAGCGCGAGGCAAAAATCGTGCTTGCGAAAGAGAACGTCGTCGAGTTCACTCACAAAGCAAAAAAATACGCAAAAAAGCAAGCAAAAAAAGCGGCGTACGACGCAAAGTATCTTTACGTTGCAGGCGGTCACGCCAAAAACGAATTTTTGGGTTGGCTCACCATTTTCAGTTTCCGCCGTTCGCACAAAGTCAAAACGACGAGATTCGTAAGATACGACGAGGACGACAAACGGCTTTATCTCGACTTCTACGAGCCAAAGGACAGGGATAGATCCAAAAAGGCGAGAGTGTTCGTCTATATTCACGGCGGAGGGTGGATCGGCGGTCTGCCCGAAACGAGAGAGGCATACACCACCAAATTTTGCGAAAAAACGGGTTATTTCGTGGCAAGCCTTTATTACGGAGACGCACCCTTTTACGGTCATCCCGAGATGATTCAAAACGTGTACAAGGCTTTTGCTTGGCTCAAGGATCACGCCGACGAATACAATATCGATATGGATCATATCTTCGTGGGCGGCGAGAGCGCAGGCGCGCACCTGAGCAGTATGGCGGGCGCAATCAGCACCAATCCCGAATACGCCTCGCATTTCCAACTTGACGAACGCTCAAAGGATCAGAAGATAAGTGCGCTTATGCTCAACTGCGGTGTGTACGATTTTCCAAAGGCAGTGCATACGGGCTTCAAAAACATAGGCATATACACGCAGTCTTATTGCAAAGGCACGCCCGTTGAAGAGTGCAGTGAAGAATTGCAAAAAGAGGTTTCGCCGATCAATTGGGTCACCAAAGATTTTCCGCCCACTTTTGCCATTTCGGCAGAGAACGACAAACTCGCCGTCCTCACTTTCGACCTCGTGAAAAAGTTTCAGGATCTCGGCGTCGTTTACGAGCACTATCACGGTGAGGGTAAATGGGCGGTTCACGCTTTCCCCGTCGCGCAATTCCTCAAAATTTCAAAAGAGGCACTCAAACGCACGATTGCGTTCCTCAACTATTTCGAGATAGAGTAAGAATCGAGCCGAAGGCAATCGGATTTGTTTGGAATCATTTAGAATTTTGTTATATTTTTATTAATAAATAAAGATAAAATGCGCGCGAGACGCGTTTTATTTTAGAAAAGGACTGCAAAACGCAGCCCTTTTTCATATGTCGTTGTAAAATTATGTTGTTGAAAAATCTAACTCTTTATAGTTTTCCCGTGCTGCCGAAGCCGCCTTGTCCGCGCTCGGTGTCGGAAAGAGCGTCAACCTCTTCAAAATCTGCTACGAAACAGGGCGTTAGCACGAGTTGCGCGACGCGCTCTTTGTCTTCGATTGTTTGAGGTTCGTCCGAGTGATTGTGGAGCGATACGATGATTTCTCCGCGATAGTCGCAGTCAATCACGCCCACTTTGTTGGCAGGAGCAAGAGAACGCTTGGAGGCAAGCCCGCTGCGTGCATACACCAGCCCGACGAGTCCGTCGGGTATCTCGATTGCAATCCCCGTGTGGATAAACACTGTCTGATGAGGCTCAACCGTGACGGCTTTCCCCTCGCAAGAGTACAAGTCCGCGCCGGCGGAAAAGCGAGTGCCGTATTTGGGTACGATTGCGTTTTCGTTCAATTTTTGGAGTTTTACGGATACGTGTTGCATAATTTCCTCGTTTTTATCGCGATTTTTGCGTTTTCGTTCGGGTTGCTTCGTTCGTTTTCTTTTATTTCGGTGCGATTCGCAGCAATAGTTAACGTCCGCCGTCGTTTGCTTTGAGCAAGATATCTCCGTAAGTCAAGTTGAAAGGACAAGCGAAAGAATAGATTTGTTGCACGAGTTTTGCGTCGTCCGTGAGCGTGCCGTCCGCAACGTGCGTGATTTGTCCGATCTCAAAAGATTTGCCGTCGTTTGAATCGGGAGCAAGCACGACAAGAGTTTCTCCCGTTTTGAACCTATTGCGCATTTCGACGGTTACGACGCAGCCCTTTTGGCTTTGCACTACGGCGGTGAAGACGAATTTTTCGGGAGATTGCCCTTCGTCAAGGCATACCGTGTCGAGATTGTCGCCCTCGAAATACGCATCGGTGTAGGTGCGATGCGCCACGGTTTCGAGGTCGGCGTTGTATTTTGCGACGTTGTCGATTCTGCCTTTTTCAAGAAATTCGTCGATTGCGTGTCTATACGCGTTTGCGACGGTTGCGACGTAAAACTCGCTCTTCATTCTGCCTTCGACTTTGAGCGATACGATGCCGCACTCTGCAAGCGATGGAATATGCTCGAGCAATCGCAAATCCCTACTATTCATAAAATACGTGCCTCTTTCGTCCTGTTCGATATCGAGAGGCTTTGCGCCGTGTCTTTCGGTTTCGGTTATGCGATAGCCCCATCTGCACGGTTGTATGCACGCGCCGCTGTTTGCGCTTCGACCCGAAAAATACGTGGACAACAGACAGCGACCACTGTAACTCATACACATTGCTCCGTGTACGAACGCTTCGAGTTCCATATCGGGAACGGCTTCGTGGATTTGGCGTATTTCTTCAAGTCCGAGTTCTCTTGCAAGCACGACTCTCTTTACGCCCATTCCTTGCCAGAATTTGACGGCAAGAAGGTTGGTTGTGTTTGCTTGCGTGGAGAGGTGAATCGTAAGAGTCGGGGCAACTTCTTTGCAAAGCGCAACGAGTCCTACGTCACTTATAAGCACTGCGTCAACGTGTGCGCTTTCAAGAAAGACGAAATAGTTTTTGAGCGCTTCGAGGTCGGAGTTTCTTGCAAAAACATTTGCGGTGACATAAACTTTTTTGCCGATGGCGTGCGCAAATCTGACGCTTTCGGCAATTTCTTCGTCGGAGAAATTGTCTGCAAAAGCACGCAACGAAAAAGACTTTCCGCCTATATAAACGGCGTCTGCGCCGAAGTGGAAAGCGGTTTTGAGTTTTTTGAGGTTGCCTGCCGGCATCAGAAGTTCAAGCATGGTTTGCACCCTTTTCGCCAATGAAGTCGTTTTTTATCAAACGACAATCTAATGTCAATCAAAAGCCTTTATCAATGCAAATCGGCATTATAAAATGCCGATTTGGTGAATTGCGTCAGAATTTGAATCAGTCAGTGATGATAGGAATTTTGGCAAGATACACGATATCGTCGCGCTCTGCCGCATCGCCTTCTGCAAGTACGAACGCCTTTTTGTAGATGATTCCGCCTGCGAGGTTGACGATTTGTTCAAGGCCTCTCAAACTTCCGCCCGTGGATACCACGTCGTCCACGATTGCGACTTTCTTGCCTTTGATGAGGTCTGCGTCGTGTTTGGACAGATACAATGTCTGCTCGTTGCCGGTGGTAATGGATTTCACACTCGTTTGTATGCCGTCTTGCATATAAAGTTTTTTGGATTTTCTGCATACGGCGTAGTATCTTTGTCCGAGTTCGCGAGCAATGACGTGGCTAAGTTGCAAGCCTTTCGATTCCGCCGTGATGACGACGTCGCAACCCGTGAGAAGTTTGGCAAGTTCCTTTCCGCAATGTTCGGTCATTTCCGAGTCACCGTGGAGATTGAAAAAGCAAATGCTGATTCCGTTGGGAAGCGGAAGTACGGGGAGGTCTGTTTTGAAGCCTTTGATGTCAACTTGATAAGTTCTGTCCATTTTATCCTCCGAAACGCGAGGTTTCGCAAAGTTTATTCGTTGTTTGCAACCCGTATATTATATGATATACGTGCGCGATTTTCAAGACAAAAAGGAATATTATTTCATTTTCTCGTATGAAAAAATCAATCCTCTTTCTTTGTCGTTTCGTCGGTGTTCTCTCTCTCGCGTGCGCTGTTGTAAGCGGTGAGTTTCACCTTGTTTTCGTTCTTGTCGAGAACGTAGGTATTGTCGAGTTGAGCGCGAAGATTGCCCACTACGCTTTGGACGTATTCCTTGCGAAGTCGCGCTTGTTCTTCCTTTTCCTCGGGCGTGAGTCCGACGGTTTTCGATTTTTTGGCAAGTTCGTTTATTCTTTGAATGTCGAGCATATTATGCCTCCGCATCCGTGCGCCAGTCGATTGGCGTTTGTCCGTGTCGTTTGAGAAATTCGTTGCACTTTGAGAAGTGTCTGCACCCGAAAAAACCTGCATACGCCGACAGCGGCGAGGGGTGAGGACATTCGAGTATCAGATGTTGCGGATTGGTTATCAACGCTTTTTTGGAGCGTGCGTTTCCGCCCCACAACATAAAGACTATCGGCTCTTTTCTTGCGTTGAGTTTGCGTATGATGCTGTCGGTGAGCACTTCCCAGCCTTGTCCTTTGTGCGAGTTGGGCTGTCCTTCGCGCACGGTAAGCACCGTGTTGAGCAAAAGCACGCCTTGCTTTGCCCAGTTCACCAGATATGGTGAAGTGTTTTTTACGCCGACGTCCGTTTCGATTTCTTTGAATATGTTGACGAGCGACGGCGGCGCGGGAACGTTCGGCTTGACCGAGAAGCACATGCCGTGCGCCTGCCCTTGTCCGTGGTAGGGGTCTTGTCCCAAAATCACCACTTTCACCTTCTCGTACGGCGTGTATTTGAGCGCGTTGAAAATGTCGTGCATATCGGGATATATCACGCGCGTGCGATACTCCGTCGCAAGAAATTTGCGCAGGTTCTGATAGTTTTCGCTTTCAAAATCTTCCTTGAGAACGTCGTCCCAACTGTTTCCTATGTGTACCATATCCATATTATACCACATTTTTTTGACCGCGCAAGGTATATAACCCAATCCTTTTTGCCATACTACATTTAGTCCGCAAGGATAAACAAAAATCAAGGCAATTAGCCTAAAAAGGAGAAAATTTATGGCAAAATCCGAAACCAAACAAACCAAACGTAGCAACGATTGTCATTGCGACGAACCCAAAACGAGCAAAACCACGAAGAATCGCGCTAAGAGTACGTCCGATTGCAAAAACTGCAAGTAAAAGCCGCGCTAAATAGCGCCTAACTTTGTCAGCACCCCTTGACTGTCAACTCATTTACGTTTAGTAAATTAGGGTTGCCATTCAAGGGGCGCTTTCTTGTTATGCATCTATTTAATCGCGGTTTTTACAACTAATTGTCCCGTCTGATTGCGAGGCTCTTTCTTGTTCTTTATCTCAATGGCGAGTTTTTACAACTTATACGTTAGGGTTGCTGAAAAAGGGGTTTTTCCTTGTTCTTCATCTAAATATCGAAGTTTTGTAAGAGTTGTATTGCACCTACGGTGCAGCCAAGGAATATTTCTAAATTTTCCGCTTGCGTGCGGAGCACGCTTTACCAAACAATCGGGCGTGCGGAATTGCGGTAGGATTTTTTGACCGTGCTTGATTTGAGAGCATACGCCCGATTGTGCGGAGGAATTGCGAAAGCGAGCAAGGTATTAAGCAATAAGCGAACGCTTGTTGCTTTTACCTATGCGACGCTTGAGCAATTATTCTTCATCTTTCATCGAATCGATTTCGGCGGTGGATTGGCGCTCGCCGATTTTCATATCTTCGAGGGCGTAGGTGCGCACGTCGAAACTGCCGTCTTTGAGCATAACCTTTACGCGGGCGGTTTGCTTTATCAAATCGTTTGATTCAACCGTGCCTTCGCCGTCCGGCGTTTTGACTTTGCTGCCGACTTTCGGCATAAGTTTGTACGTTTCGGTGTAATACGCGTTTTCGTATTTAAGGCAACACATCAACCTTCCGCACACGCCGCTTATCTTTTGCGGATTGAGGCTCAAACCTTGCACTTTTGCCATTTTTATGGACACTTTTTCAAAGTCGGGAAGGTGGGTTGTGCAACAGCATGGACGACCGCAAGGCGCAAGCGCTCCGCGCATTTTGGTGTCGTCACGCTCGTATATCTGGCGAAGTTCGATGCGGACTTTGAATATTGACGCAAGCACGCGCACGAGTTCTCTGAAGTCGACTCTTCCTTCTGCGGTGAAGTAGAAAATGAGTTTGGTGCGGTCAAAGGTGTATTCTGCGTCAACGAGTTTCATATTGATATTCATTTCCGCAACCTTTTCGCGTATGACTTTGAGGGCGTGTTCTTTGTCTTGCAAGTTCTTTTCCACGCGTTTTTCGTCCTCAATGGTGGCTTTGCGCACGACGGGTTTGAGAGGTTGGACGATTTCGCTTTCCTCAACGTCCTTGTTTGCGATTGCGCAAATGGCGTATTCCTGTCCGCGCGCGGTTTCCACGATAACGCCGTCGCCTTCCTCAAAAGTCAATCCTTTCGGGTCGAAATAGTACACTTTGTTGGTGTTTTTGAATTTTATACCTACGATTATTGCCATTTATGTTTTGCCTCCAGCATTGAAAAGAGCAGGTCGTCTACCGTTGCCGTGACGTTGACGTTGAGAGAGAGTTTGCGCCGCGCCGTGTTGATTTTGAAAAGTATTTCGGACAGCGCGCGCTCCGAATAACGACCGCTCAGATTTATTATGTCCGCCGATAAATGTTTGGACAACATTAAATTTTGATTTTGTTTGCACACGAGCATATCGCGAAGAATTATGCTCGTCACGTCGAGAAGTCCGCTCAAATCCTGCTCGCTTGCGACGATTCCGTCCACTTTTATCACGTCGCTGCTGCGGTTGAGATTGGTCAAAAGATATATCGCGCACTTATATAAATCCGCATACTTCGGGGAGAGCGCGATTTTGTGTGCTTTTCCGAGTTGTCCCTCGCTGCAAGCCGCCGCGATTGCGCACGTCGGCTCGTCTATGCCGAGCGAAAGCAAAGAGCGGTATACCAAGTCCTCGTCGAACACGTCGATTGCGACCGTTCGCGCGCGGGATTTTATGGTGTCGAGCACGCTCGCCTCGTTTGCGACGCCGAGGAATATCGTCACATCTTTGGGCGGCTCTTCGAGCGTTTTGAGAAGTTTGTTTTGTGCTTGCGCGTTCATCTGATCGGCGCGATGCACGAAGTAGATTTTGTGCCCCGAAAGCGGTTTGACCGATACGGTGTCGAGCATCTGTTCGACGTCGTCAACCCTGATTTTGTCCTTCGTCGGAAAAACGTGATAAACGTCGGGATGGTTGTTGTGAAGCACCTTTCTGCACTCGGAGCACGCAAGGCACGCGTCGTGATTTGCGCAATATACGCTTGCCGCCACGAGAGTGAAAAACTCATCGACGATTTCGTCGTCGGGGGATACCACCATATAGGCGTGGCCGAGACCCGAAGAGAAGTCGTTGTGTATGAGATTGTACGCGCGCGAACCGCGCAACGCCTTTTCAAAGGTGATATCGCTCACTTTATAGCACCTCTTTCTCTGAGCACCGCAATTATCTTTTGCGAAGTGACGTTTTTATCAAAATCGGGTTTTATCCGCACGAAACGAGGGTCTGAACCTGCCATTTCTGCATTATAACCTGCATATACTCTGTCGTGAAATTCCGCCGATTCGAGTTCGAGTCTGTCGTCGGTGATGCGGAAAGTGCGCCATGCTTCGCTCGGTTTCAAATCGAGGAAAATCGTGACGTCGGGCAGAAGTCCGTCTATTGCGGGAGCGTTGATCGCTTTGATAAGATCCGCGCCCAAACCGCGAGCATAACCTTGATAGGCTATGGAACTGTCAACGTATCTGTCGCATACCACGAGTTCGCCGCGCTCGAGTGCCGGCTTGATGACCTCACGCACGAGTTGCGCTCTTGACGAGGCGTAAAGATAAGCCTCCGTAACGCCAGTCATCTCCTCGTTTTCGGGATTGAGTATGACCTTGCGGATTTGCTCGGATATGTGAGTGCTGCCCGGTTCGCGAACGTAAACCGCGTGCTGATGAGTTGATTCAAGATAGTCTTTGAGAAGTTTGAGTTGTGTGGATTTTCCCACGCCCTCGCAGCCTTCGAATGATACGAACATAGCGTCCCTCGCCTTTGTTGATTTGCTTATTATATCACGCTTGAACTTTTATGTCCAACGTTGTTGATTATTCCTCGTCGGATTTCTTGCCTTCGAGAATGGAATAGTGCTTGCTTTCTTTGATTTCCTTTAGAGAACGATTGTCGTTGCCGCTTACGTTGAAAGAATCGAGATACGGAGTGATGCAGTTTGTAAGAGACTCGTTGACAATGTAGTTTGCGGAGTTGTGCCTTGCCCAAATCGTTGCGATTTCTTCCTTGCTCATAGTTTTGTAATTTGCCTGTTCGGTGATTTTCGAGACGTTCTTGTCGTAGTTGAAAATTCCCCAAGACGAGTGTTCCGCGGCGTGTTTGAAGTTCCAGGTGGTGAAGTTCCAGCCAAGACCGCAATAAAGTTCCATAACTCCACTCCACGCTTCTTCTTCGGTTTGGTTTGCGTTGTAGCCCGCAGTGCCCTTTTTGTCGGGGTGAGAATCCGGCCACACGTTGAATTCGCCGATGAGAACGGGAACGTTATACTTCTTCGTGGCAAGGTTGTTGGACGAGATTTGCAAGCCGTAGTAGGTTGCGTTGGCAATGCCCGAACTCGCCCAGTTGTAGTGATGATATTGATACATCACGTTTTCCCATCCGTACTTGGAGGGATTGGGAAGATCAAAGGACGTCCAACAGGATTCCATACAGATTATGTGATTTTTGTCAACTTCGCGGATCGCTTTGTAAAGTTCGTCAAAATATTCGTGCGTTCTCGTGGTGGTGGTTTGGTTTCCGTTCTTTTTTATGCCCGGTTCGTTCATAAGGTCGTAGGCGGCAACCTTGGAGTTGTTTTTGTAGCGATTTGCAACGGCGATCCAAATTTCCTTGGTTTTGGCGCGGCAGATTTCTCCAATTTCGTCCTCGCCCCAAAGTCTGCCGCCGTCGGGATAGGCAATATCTCCCGTGTGGTCGTTTCCGCTTTGAGAGCCTACCGCACCGTGCATATCGAGTATGGCGTAAAGAGAATACTTCTCACACATTTCGAGCGCCCAGTCAAGACGCGCGAATTTGCTTTCGTCGACGGTGAGTTCCTCGTACGGCGTGCGCTCGTATTCGTCTCCGACTTTCTTCACGGGGTTGGTGAGATTCATATAAGTGAAGGGGATTCGCACGCAGTTGAAGCCGAGGCCTTTGATACGCTCGAAGTCGAGTTCGGTGACCCAGTTGCTTTCGTATACGTCCAAAAGTTCGTACATACCGTCCTCGCCGAATCGATTGGCAAGTTCGAGCATCATATCGATTTGTCCGTACTCTCCTCCGATATCCGTCGGAACGAGCCAACTCTCTTGCACGAGCCAACCGCCCAAATTGGTGCCGTACAAGCCTATGGCGTTGCCGTTGCCGTCGACGATTTTTGCTCCGTCCGTTTTCAAAAAAGGCGAAGGCTCGTCGCCGTCCGAGCAAGACGTCAGCATAAGCACGGACGCTGTAAGAATGAGAATCAAGAGTATTGCGATTGCGTGTTTTTTCATAATTTTCTCCGCTCCGAAAACTTTGGGATATCGTTTCGATTATAACAATTTTTCGTTTCGTATTCAATAGGCAACGCGGTTTATTTTGATTTGAGTTTTCAGGGCGGTTTTGCAAAGGGAAACGACGTTTGGGGATTTAGGCAATAAATTTTGCCGTTTCGGCGGCGGTTTTGAAGGGGGCGGACTTTCTATCCGCGCTTGACATTGTTTCATATTGGTATTAAACTAAATATTATTATTTTATCAAGAGGAGCACCTCGCGCTTATGGACTATAAGCAGATTGAAAGCAAATGGCAAAAAATTTGGGCGGATACCGGACTTTATAAGTTCGATCGCTCGAGAGTGGACAAAAAGTATTATTGTCTTGAAATGTTTTCCTATCCATCGGGAGCAAAACTCCACGCAGGGCATTGGTACAATTACGGACCTGCGGACACCTTTGCGCGTTTCAAACGTATGCAAGGCTACGAGGTTTTTCAGCCTATGGGATTCGACGCGTTCGGTTTGCCTGCGGAAAACTACGCCATAAAGACGGGTATTCACCCCGAGGAAAGCACCCTCAAAAATATCGCCACGATGGAAGGGCAACTCAAGCGTATCGGCGCTATGTACGATTGGGATTACGAGATCAAAACCTGTCTGCCCGACTACTACAAGTGGACGCAATGGATGTTCCTTCAACTCTACAAGAAGGGGCTTGCATACCGCAAGGAAGCGCCCGTCAATTGGTGTCCTTCCTGCAATACCGTGCTTGCAAACGAACAAGCGCAGGGCGGTATCTGCGAAAGATGCGGAAGTCAGGTGACTCACAAAAACCTCAATCAATGGTTTTTCAAAATCACCGCGTACGCAGACGAATTGCTTGACGATATCGACAAACTCGATTGGCCCGAAAAGACCAAACTTATGCAAAAGAATTGGATCGGCAGAAGTTTTGGCGGCGAAGTCGAATTTCAAGTCAAAAACAGTGACGTTACGCTCAAGGTGTTCACAACGAGAGCAGATACGATTTTCGGCGTAACGTACGTCGTTCTCGCACCCGAAAGTCCGCTCGTGGACAAGGTTGTGACCGACGAGCAGAGGGCGGCGGTTGAAGAATACAAAGAAAAGAGCGCAAAAGCGACAGAAATTGACCGTATGTCTTCAACGAGAGAAAAGACGGGCGTTCCGACGGGTGCTTACGCAATCAATCCCGTCAACGGAGAAGAAGTGCCTATCTTGGTTGCGGACTACGTTATCGCAAGTTACGGTACGGGAGCGGTTATGGGCGTTGCCGCTCACGACGAGCGCGATTTCGTGTTTGCGCAAAAACTCGGCTTGCCTATCAAGAGAGTCATCAAAGGCAAAGACGGCGTTGAAGATTCGCTTCCGTTCTGCGAGTACGGCATACTCACAGACAGCGGCGAGTTTAACGGTATGAGCAGTGAGGACGCAAAACTCGCAATCCTCAAAAAACTTGAAAAAGAGGGCAAAGGCGGACTCAAAACCAACTATCGTTTGCGTGACTGGCTCGTGAGCCGTCAGCGTTATTGGGGCGCGCCTATTCCTATTATTCACTGCGATCATTGCGGCGACGTTCCCGTTCCCGAAAAGGATTTGCCCGTGCGCCTTCCGATGGGTGTAAACTTTACGCCCGACGGGGAATCTCCTCTCAAAAAGTGTGATGAATTTATCAACACCACTTGCCCGATTTGCGGTCGTCTCGCAAAGCGCGACGCAGATACGCTCGACACGTTCGTTTGCTCGAGTTGGTATTTCTTGAGATACCCCGACGCTCACAACGCAGACAAGCCGTTTGACAGCGAGTGGATAAACAAGATGCTCCCCGTTGACAAGTATATCGGCGGTGCGGAACACGCTTGTATGCACCTTTTGTACGCGCGCTTCTTCACAAAAGCGTTGCGCGATATGGGATATCTCAACTTTGACGAACCCTTCCTTTCCCTCGTGCATCAAGGCACTATTCTCGGTCCTGACGGCAACAAAATGTCCAAGTCGAAAGGCAACGTCGTATCTCCCGACGATTCGATCGCAAAGTACGGCGCGGATATTTTCAGAGTGTATCTTATGTTTGGATTCAACTACGTCGAGGGCGGTCCGTGGAACGATAACGGTCTCGAATCTATCAGCAGATTCTTCGACAGAGTGGAGCGTATCGTCAAAAAGTGCTACGAAGTCAACTTTGCAAACGCGCCTTTGGGCAAGGCGGAAAAAGAATTGAATCGCGTGCGCCACAACACGATAAAATGCGTCACCAACGACCTCGGCTCATTCTCGTTCAACACGGCGGTTGCAAGACTTATGGAATTTGTCAACGCTATGTACAACTACGAGGCAAACACTGCTCAAAAGAACGCGATTTACAAGGATTGCGCAAAAGACCTCGTGCTTTTGCTTGCGCCGTTCGCTCCGCATTTCTGCGAAGAACTTTGGGAGATGCTCGGACAAAAGTACAGCGTGTTCAATCAATCTTATCCGACTTTCGATCCTGCTGCTATGGTGCTTGACGAAGTGGAACTTGCCGTTCAAATCAACTCGAAAATGAGGGCGAAAGTCACCGTCGCGGCTTCTGCAAGCAGAGAAGAAATCGAAAAAGCCGCACTCGAAGCGGTCAAAGATCAACTTGTCGCAGCGCCGAAGAAAGTTATCGTCGTTCCCGGCAGACTTGTGAACATAATTGCATAAAAACAACTTTAACGCACGGTTTTGCAACTTAAACCGTGTGTTTTGGAATAAAACGAAATAATATAGACTATATCGACGTTAGAGGAAAAACACTATGTTGGATTTGGCAAGAATCAGAAGCAATCCGCAAGAGGTGGTTGACGCCCTTGCAAAGAAAGGCTATCATGCAGACTTTTCAGACGTTATCGCTTGGGACGACCAAAGAAAAGCGACGATAACCGAAATCGAACAACTCAAAGCGCAAAAAAATAAGGTGTCGGCACAAATCCCCGTGCTTAAAAAAGCAGGTCAACCCGTCGAACCCATTTTTGAAGAGATGAGAAAACTCGGCGACGAGATTGCCGAGGGCGACGCGAAAATCAACGAACTCATCGCAAAAATCAACGACGCGCTTGCGTGCATGCCCAACATTCCCGATCCCGATCTTCTCCCCGGCGAAAAGGAAAACAACAAGGTTATCAAAATCGTGGGCGAACAACCCAAATTCGATTTTCCGCTCAAAAACCACGTTGACATTTGCACCGATCTCGGTATGATCGACTACGAAAGAGGCGTCAAACTCTCGGGCAACGGTTTCTGGATTTACAGAGGCGTGGGTGCAAGGCTCGAATGGGCGTTGCTCAACTACTTCGTGGACGAGCATCTCAAGGACGGTTACGAATTTATTCTTCCGCCTTATCAACTCGGATACAACTGCGGTTTCGGCGCAGGTCAGTTCCCCAAATTCAGCGACGAAGTGTACTGGCTCGATTGCGACGAGGACAGAAAGCGCAATCGGTTTATGCTTCCCACCGCGGAAACCGCACTCGTCAATATGTACGCAGGCGAAATTATCGACGAGAGCAAACTCCCGATGAAGTTCTTTGCATACTCTCCTTGCTTCAGAAAAGAGGCGGGCAGTGCAAGAGCGGAAGAGAGAGGTATGATAAGAGGTCACCAATTCAACAAAATCGAAATGGTGCAATACGCTCACCCCGACCACAGCAAAGAGGCGTTTGAAGAACTCGTCGAAAAGGCGTCGAGACTTGTCGAACAACTCGGTTTGCACTTCAGAGTCAGCAAACTTGCCGCAGGA
Source organism: uncultured Eubacteriales bacterium (assembly GCA_900549225.1). GTDB lineage: Bacteria > Bacillota > Clostridia > Christensenellales > CAG-917 > CAG-475. The sequence goes on from URNP01000010.1 coordinate 40,441, forward strand.
GATTGCTCCGCGTCCATGGCAAGAACTTACGACGTCGAACTTTGGATTCCGTCTATGGGTATCTACAAGGAATGTTCGTCCGTGTCCAACGCAAACGACTATCAGGCACGCAGAAACAACACTCGTTTCCGCGACGCCGAAACGGGCAAACCTCGTTTCGTGCATACCCTCAACGGAAGCGGACTTGCAACAAGCAGACTTATCCCCGCAATCGTCGAGCAGTTCCAAAACGCAGACGGTTCCGTCACCATCCCCGAAGTGCTTCGCAAGTATATGGGCGGTATGGAAAAAATCACCAAATAATCACGGTTTTACGGCAAAGCGCAACTGCGCTTTGCCTTTAAGCAAATATCAAAAAAGGAAAGGGAACTATGAGAGAAGAACTCAAAAAGTACGGCAACGAAGCCTACGAAATGGTCGAGTACGCCGCAAACGAGATCGGTCCGCGTTTACCCGGTTCTCACAACGAGAAGAAGTATCACGAGTATATGTCGGACAAACTCAAAGAAATCGGGCTTAATCCAGTCACGGAAAGTTTCGTGTTTGCACCACACGCGTCTATCGGCGGTCTGCCGTACGCAGGCTGGGCCGGCATAATCGGTTGCATCCTTACGATCGTTGCAACTATGCTCGCACATTTGTCCACTTACGCAGGTCTCGCAATGCACTTCGTGTGCACTATGTATATGCTTTTCACGTGGGTGTGGCTCATCGTCAGTGTGTTCAAGTACAACACTTGCTTTGATTGGTGCTTCAAGCACAAAGTGTCGCACAACACGTACGCCGAATTGCTCCCCGAAGACGGGAAATACGATTATACCATCTTCCTTTCGGGACATACCGATACGAGTTGGACGCTTAAACTCAGCGTGTCTCAAAACAAACTCGGATTCGTAGGCGTCGTTCTTCGTCTCGGTCTCGGCGCGATTGCCGTCGGCGTCGTGACCATAATCAGCACTGTTTTGCTTATCCTTGCGATGATTGCGCAATACGGCGCGGGTTCTCTCTCAGGAGAAACGTTATTTAACGTTGCGAAGGCGTACGAAATTCTTTCGCACATCACGTTGTATGCGTCGCCGCTCATTATCGTCTGTGCCTTCTTTCTCACAATGTACAACGAAAAGACGGAAGAGATCGCTTCTCCCGGCGCAATGGACAATGCAACGGGTGTTTCCATCGCATATCAAGTCGTCAAATACTACAAAGAAAATCCCGACAAAATGCCCAAAAATTGCCGCATTATCGACTGCAACGTAGGCGCTGAAGAATCGGGCCTTCGCGGCTCTATGGCATTCACTCGCAGACACAAAAACGACGGAATGCTCGACAACGCGTATCATATCAATATCGACTCCGTTGCCGACGCCGAGCATTTTGAAGTCATTCACGGCGACAGTTGGCTTTGCCCTCACTTCGACAAGGATCTCGAACGCATGTTCAAAGAGTCCATGAGAGAAGCAGGCATCAAAAATCCCGGTGATATCGCAAACCCCGTCGGCGGTTGCGACTCCACGCCTTTCCAAAAAGCAGGCGTAAAATCCATCACCTTTGCCGCTCAAAATCCCGTCATGAGCGATTATTATCACACCTATCGCGACGTGCCCGAGCGTTTCTCGGCAGATACCGTTGGATTGGGGTTGGACGTGGTGCTTCGCGTGATCTCAAAAATCGATCAAGAGCGCACTAAATAAACAAATAACTGCGGCAACATCCACCGTCTGCCAACTCATTTACGTTTAGTAAATTAGAGTTGCATTGCTCAAACGGCGTTGCGGTGAAAGCAACAAACGAAGTTTATTGCTTAATACCGCACTTGTTCTCGCAATCTCTACCGCGCAGAGAATTTGTGCTGTTAGTTCAGACACGGATAAAAACTCAAGTCGCAATTTCGCCAAATTATCTGCTTGGTGACATGCCTTTGGCACGAATATTATATGGATTATTTACATAAAACGGCGAGATTCTCGCCGTTTTATAATTATAAATCTTTCGCAACTGCATAAAGTCACAAGTTTCACTGTGCCGAAAGGCACAATTTCACGCACGCTTTGCGTGCATATAACCACGCCACTCCACCAAGCAAGCACTCGCGCGGAATTGCGGTTTGAGTCTTGCCCGTCTTATTTTGAGAGTAGCGAGGGCTTGCGCGGTTAGCAGAGCAATAAATCGAGCGAGGCTTTCGGCAATGCGCAAAAAGTGTGTGTTGCCGTTGCCTCTGCGACGATTTTTGCTCATAGGTCGTCTACGTCTTGGACGGGTTTTTCGCCGTCGGGGACGTCGGGGTAGCCGTGCTTTTCGGGCACGCCCGTATAACTGCCGTTGGGGTCAAAATGAGAACGCAGATTCTCGTGTGCGGATAAGTTGCTGTGCGACAGAGGTACATTGTGTTTTCTTGCTCGTCTGATTTTCATAAATTCTCCTTTCGGGCGCGTTGTGGTTGCGCGCACCCTCGTTTTCGTTATATATAGATTGAGCAAACCTTAATAATTTATTAATTTCATTAATATTTTACAAATCAATGGAAAAGTGCACAAATATATGATATGATACATTTTGCAATATAAATGCAAGGCGAAAAACCATACGAAAACAATATAAAACAAATAGATTAGGAAGCAATCAATATGAAAAACGGCGGAATCGACAAAAGAATTATCAAAACAAAAAACGCTATTTTTGAAGCGTTCAAGCAACTCGTTCAAGAAAAGGATATGTCTGATATTACCATCAGCGAACTCACGCAAAAGGCAAATATCACGCGTAGCACCTTCTATATGTATTACGACACCGTCAGCGACGTGCGCACGGATATTGAAAACACCATTATCGCGCGTATTGACAGAATTATGAGCGAAACGGATATTCTCAACAGCATCAAGAATCCGTATCCGCTTCTGAGCATGCTCGCAGACGAGATTCTCAAGCAGGACACAAACAACAGATATATCCTCTCGTCAAGCACGTCGGGACAACTCCTTGACAAAATCAACGATCGCATCGTCGACGCGTATATGCATTGGTTCTCTTCTCACGAAGGACTCACTAGCGATTTGGGCAAGACCAAATATATCGTCGCATTTGCGGCGGCAGGCATGACGGAATGCTTCAAGATTTGGTTCAACCACAAGAGTTCGCTCACTTTGGAAGAGTTGTGCAAGAATATTTCTGACGCTATGAGCAAGGGTATTTCCTTGATGATGGACCAAACGACGCTTTAAGCCGAGTTATATTGGGGGAGCAAAGTTTGAAAACACACAAGGAGAATGACGCCCGTCATTCTCTTTGTCGTTTTGAACGGACAGGTTTTTATCAAACAAAATATAAAGTATCTGCATTTTTTGAGGTGAAATATGCTTCAACTTAAAGACGTAGTAAAAGATTATCCGACCGCGACGACAACCGTGCACGCATTGAGAAAAGTGTCGCTCAACTTCCGCGAAAGCGAATTCGTGGCGATTCTCGGCCCGAGCGGTTGCGGAAAAACGACTATGCTGAACATAATCGGCGGTCTTGACAGATACACGTCGGGCGATTTGGTCATCGGCGGTGTTTCCACTGCGGAATTCGACGACGAACACTGGGACGCATACCGCAACGCCACCATAGGTTTCGTTTTTCAAAGTTACAACCTCATTCCTCACCTTACCGTGCTTGAAAACGTCGAACTTGCGTTGAGCCTCGTCGGTGAAAAGAAGAAAGCGCGCAGAGCAAAGGCGGTTGCGGCACTTCACAAAGTGGATATGCACGAGCAAATCGACAAACGTCCCAACCAATTGAGCGGCGGTCAGATGCAGCGCGTGGCAATTGCAAGAGCCATCGTCAACGACCCCAAAATCATTCTTGCGGACGAGCCGACGGGCGCACTCGATAGCGAACTCAGCGTGCAGGTTATGGATATCTTGCAAGAGATTTCCAAAAATCGCCTCGTCATCATGGTCACCCACAACGCAGAACTTGCGTATCAGTACGCAACGCGTATCTGCCGTTTCAAAGACGGTCAACTCATTGAAGATACCAATCCTTATTTCCCCGAAAACGAAGTGCTGAAAAGCGCGACGACGGAAATCGTCGAAAGCGTCGAGAATAACGAAAAACAGGATTTAATCGTGCAAAACGACACGATAAAACCTCAAAACGAGCAACTCGAAGAGGGGGTCAACAAACATAAAAAGACGTCGAATCGCAAGCGCAAACGCGCTATGAAAAACGTCGGCGAAGAGTCAAAGGCACTCTTTGAAAAACTCGGACTCAACAGCCTTTCCAAAAAGAAAAAGAAAAAAGACAAGGCGTTCAAACCTACGTCTATGAGCGCGGGTATGGCGTTTGGGCTGAGCCTTAAAAACCTCATCTCCAAGAAGCGCCGCACGTTCCTTACGTCTTTTGCAGGCGCAATCGGCATTATCGGTCTTGCGCTCGTGCTGTCCATTTACAACGGATTCAATCTCTATCTTGCCAGAATGGAAACAGAGATGTTGGCAGGCGTGCCTTTGGGCGTGTATCAATACAACGTTTCAAGCAACGCTATGATGGAACTTATGACGAGCATGATGGAAACTCAACCGAGCAACAGCAGCACGTCTTATCCCGATTCCGACGAAATCAAGGTGTCGAGCGGAAGCGCGTACGACGGCGCTATGGCAAAGATGATGATGTCGATAGTCAAGTCGTTTATGGACGGCGTGCAGAAAAACGAACTCACCGTTGAGTTTGCCGAGTATATGAAAGCAATGCCGAAGGATTATTACACGGCAATGAACATATCCTACGGCTTGCGCTATAACCTCGTAAGAAAGACCGTTGACGAAAACGGCAACGTTGCCTACAAAGATATTTCGCAACAGCCGAGACCCTTGACCACCACCGCAATCGCAACCACCGTTCTCGGTGAAAACGGACTTCAGGCAAAATATTGGCAAGAACTGTCCGCTGACGAGGAAGTCACTATGCGATCGTACGATTTTATAGGCGAGGGCAGCAGATTCCCCCAAAACAAGAACGAAGTGCTTTTGTGCGTCAACTCCGACAACTCGATCAACTCCGACCTTTTGAGCGCTTTCGGAATCGAAACGTACGAGAAGGACGAAAACGGCAATATCGTGATAGGGAAGGACGGAAAAGCCGTAAAGATGGATACCGACAAAGTTCCTTACGAGTATTTCATCGGACAAACCTTCAAACTCGTTGACAACGACTCCTATTACGTTTACGACAAAGAGTCGGGCAAGTATGAAAACAACGTCGGCATCGGAAAAGCGAGTCCCGACGACACGGAAGATTCAAGCGGCTTCAATCCGCTCAGCGACAAGGAAAGCAAAAAACTGATTTGGAGTTACGACGATTCAACCGAATCTCAAGAGTTGCTCAAAAAGATGTACGATCAGTCGAATGATGAAATCAAGATTGTCGGCGTTATCAGAGCGAAGAAGGGAGCGGAACACTCGTACGTTACCTCGTCGATCTGCTATACGACCGCTCTTGCCGAAAGCGCACTCGAAAGCGCGCAAAACAGCGAACTCGTCAAGCGCCAACTTGCTCTCACCGAGAGTTCCAAAAACAAGAACGCAACCGTCTTTGACGGCGTAAGACTCAACGATGCCGTTGACTTTGCAGCGTCGGGCGTCGGTTCTTCCGTCGCGGCGATGACGGGCGTGCCTGCGCTTCAATACACATACTATATGCGTGCAATCGGTGCGGATAGAAGCCCGTATTATATCACGGTTTACCCCAACGATAGTGAGCAGAAAACCAACTCGGGCAACTACATTTCCGCATGGCAGAAGTCAAACAAAGGCAATATCGGCTACTTCGATATGTCCGAAATGCTCCTCGTCAACATGCACGGAATCCTTGACCTCGTGTCCGCAATGCTCATAGCGGTTTCCGCAATAGCGCTCGTGGTTTCCACCGTTATGATCGGCGTTATAACCTCAAACTCCGTCGTCGAGCGTACTCGTGAAATCGGTATTCTCCGTGCAATCGGCGCACGAAAGAAGGATATTCGCAACGTCTTTATCGCCGAAACTTCGATCATCGGACTCACAAGCGGGCTCATAGGCATTCTCGTCACCTACATTCTCTGTCCCATCGTGTCCGTAATCATCAAAGCAATCACCGGCATCGGATCTTTGCTGCACTTCCACCCCTTGCACGCCTTCATCCTCGTTTGCCTCAGTTTGTTGCTCACCGTGATATCGGGTATTATTCCTGCGATTATGGCGTCGAGGAAGAACGTCGTTGACGCTCTCCGCGTCGACTAAAACCTCGCTATTGAGCGAATAACTGCGTCAACGCCCTTTTGCTCGTCCGTCACGTACGATTTAGTACGTTGGGCGGATTCGCAAAAGGGCGTTTCCTTGTTCTTCATCTCAATAGCGGGGTTTTAGTTGTTTGGGCGCTTTCGCGTTATCCATCGATTTTGCATTGTTTTTTGAAAATCCGACAGGCGTTTCCTTGTTCTTCATCTCAATATCGAGGTTTTTTTATTTGCCCACTAAAAAAAGTGGACGTTTAGCACTCTAAATAGATGCGCCCCCTCTTTCCGGACCACGCCGGTATGTCCACTTCGGCGTTTGCGCAGTGCAATCCGCCTCGTTCGCTTTGACTACAACACATTCACCGGATGTGTTGCTTAACGCGTCGCGCCCGACCACTCAGTTAAGGACAATTCTCTACAAGTTTATCCGTCGTTCGCGGGGGAGACAAGACGCGATTGACTTCGTAGCAATCGCTCTTCCGTCGCTTCGCTCCTTACGGCACTCACATAGATAGGGACAATCCTCTCATTATGTCACTTCGCCTGCGTGGCGGCGTCGCAACAGAATGCCACGCATTCTCGTACTGTGCATCAAGTTCGGCACTCATATGCGAGCCGCCTTGCGGCTCGTGTTCCGTCTGCGAAATGGCAGATTTCGTGTATAAGGACGCCCTGAATGAGTTTTACCGCTTGTCGAAGGAGTGTGAAAATTTTTCGCAAAAAAAGAGCGACCGAAGAAAATTCGGTCGCTCGTCAAATTGCGAAAATTTTCACATGTGGGTGGTCTTATCCTCGCCGATGCCGATCATGCCGTCTACCACGTACTTCTTGCCGTTGGTGTCGGTGACGTAGCCGCTGATCGTGCCGTAGGGAAGCGCGTAGTAGCAAAGCAACGGTATGGGCATATAGAACACTTGCTTGATCTCAAACTTTATGTCCACAATGCCTTTGCCCGCTTCGTCTTTGATATACCACACTTTTGCTTTCTTCTTGTCTTTTTCGTGAGTGAACACGACGGGAGGCATCGGGAAAGATTGGTCGTCAACCCAGATGACGTTTTCGTTGTAGCGGTGTTGGTCTACGGATTGGTTTCTCGTGAGGTTGAACGCAAAGTATTTTTTGACGCCGTCGTCGTCGATCTGCCCCATGGTGGTGAGCCAGTCGTAGTGGGCGTTGAAGGGGTAGTAGCCCTTGTGGTCGTCGATGATGCCTACAGAGCGTTCGTTGGCGGTGTACACTTTGCCGTTGAGGGTTATCGTGCCCGACGCTTTGAAGAAGTCCTTTTCGCTGTAAAGCGCGTTTTTGAAAGAACCGTCCTTGTTTCTTGCAAGGGGCATGACGCCGTTTGCAAGCGGAGAGATACGCTCGAATTTAACGTCGATGGTGAACTCGCCGCTCTTGCCTTTGGTGAATCCTTTGGCGTGCGCTTTGCCGTTTAAGAAATCGTTTTCAATGGTGTACTCGCTGTTTTTGGTCTTGCAATAGCAACGATCGTCCACGAGTTGCTTGGCTACGTGTGCTTTCTTTTTGGGAACGAGGTTGCGCCAACTGTAGATTTTGTTTTCCTTTTTGTCGTACCATACGAAAATCGAGAAGCCCATCGGACCGGTGTTGTATACCGCACTGATGAGTGCGCCTTCGTCCATATGTACCTCAAAGGCTTCCCATTCTACGAGCCTTGACGCCTTCATAAACTCGGGCATTTTGCTGCTGCAGGGCTTTATCGCATCAAGCAAATTGAGATTCTTGAACGGTGCGTCGAACGTGCCGAAATGTACCTTGCCGTTTTCCACGATAGAGTCGGGAGTGGGCGCGGGCATGCGCGTCGAACTGATGTATTCGGGTAAATTGCTCATATCTTTTCTCCCTTAATATGATATTCAGATTGTAACACAATTGTTTTGGGCACGCAATACGCCCACGGAATTTTTTTGCACAAACGTAAGATATTTTTTTAAAAAGTCCTACTATTCAGACAAAACGTAAGACAACGAGGGGCGGGAGGGGGTAAATCGGAAGGCGAGAATCGTCTTGGGCATACGGACGGCGAAAGGAGTCGGGCGGAAATTTTGAAAGGGCGGTTTCGCTTTGTGGAGTTTTGGCAACAATAGGAAAATATTAAGTAAAGGAGATATTTTATGTCATTCAATCCGTTTGAACAAAAGCCCGAAAACCTCGATAAGTTGTTTTGCGATTGGGAAACCATGTATCCGCAAAGTTATTCCAAAAACGACGTGAGTCCGTTTACGAAACTGCGCTGTATTCTCACGAACGGCGCGGAATACGAGGCGGTGTGGTTCTCCCATCAATTCTTCCGTCACTGCGACGACAACGATTTGAGAAGAGAACTCGCTCTCGTGAGAAAGAGCGAACAGGCGCAACAAAAAATCGGCGCGTGCGTCAAGCCAAAGGACGAAACGGTGCTGGAAACTACCATAGGATACGAGCAACTCGCCGTCGAACTCACTGCGATGCTCGCTATGAGAGAACCCGATAAGAGAGTCAAAGCCGCTCTCGATTTTGCTCTGCTCGAGGACTTCGACCATTTGTACAGATATTCCGATCTGCTTGATATGGAGCACGGAGTGCACGCCGAAAACCTCGTGGGAGATCTCACCGAAATTATGCCTGCGCGCCCGACCATTACCCACCACAGATACCCGATGGACGAGGTCAAAAAACCTGTGGATTTCAGAAAGGCAAGTCCGATAACCAAACTCGACGTGGCTATAATTACGGCGGCGGAACAGCAAACTATGAACTACTATATGAATCAATGCGGATTCTACGAAACCGATCTCGGAAGAAGGTTGTATCAGGAAATCGCTATGGTCGAAGAACAGCACGTGTCGCAGTACGGCTCGCTTTTGGACGTGAATCAAACTTGGCTCGAAAATTGGCTCAATCACGAATACACCGAGTGCTACGTCTATTACTCCTGCTACAAGGACGAAACGGATAAGCATATCAAAAAAATTTGGGAAACCTGCCTTTTGCAAGAAATCGCGCACTTGCACGTTGCGGCAAGATGCCTTGAAAAGTACGGCAAAAAAGAGTGGCAACAAGTCATACCCGACGGGAACTTCCCCGAAATTCTCGCGTTTAAATCCACAAAGAACTACGTGCGCGACATCATTGCGAATACGGCGTACAACACCGCGCATAGAGAAGGGTACGTTTGCATCGACGACCTCGATGATTCGGCGGAATTTTTCAAGTATCAAAAGATTGTGAACGCAAACGAAAAGATGACTCCGAGCCATAGCGTAATCGACGCGCATATCGATAAATGCGGAGAGGATTATCGCTACGAGGACAGTCCTTCGCCTATCGAATCGCTGCGCTCGCGCAAGAAGGATAACACCACGCTCGGAAGAGTGAAACATTGCAAATAATCGCAACAAACGCACTTTATATGCAAAATTATGCGATATAAACGTTGCGTTCGTGCAAAATGCAAAAAATCGTTCGCTTATACGGGCGATTTTTTGTATCTCGTAAATTGAGTTGAAAAACGAGAGATTGTTTGCTATACTATCGTTAAGGAGCGTAGTATGCAATTCAACGAAGACTATTTTCAAATCGGGAAAAACGATAATCCCAAAACTATAGAGGAGTCGCTCGAAAAAGACGAGAAAATCGTTTGGAGCGGTAAACCGCAAAAAAAAGCGTTCGTGCTGAACAACGTCTTTAAGATGTTTCCGTTTGCACTGTTGTGGATTGTGTTCGACTCGTTTTTCATCGCAATGCTGTCCGTCAACTCGGATATGATTCCCGCCCCCGTAATCGTGTTTTTGTGCGTGTTTTTCGTGTTCCACCTCATGCCCGTGTGGATGTGGATTTATAGATGCGCAACCGCCGTGAAACGTCACCGTAACACAGAATACGCTTTTACCGACAGGCGAATCATCATCCGCAAAGGCGTCGTTGCCGTCGATTTCAAGAGTATAAGATACAAGGACGTTTCCGCCGTCAATTTGCGCTACGGCGTCATCGACCGCATCGTCAAAGTCGGCGATATCTATATCACCTCGACCGGCAAAGCCACCGTCCTCGAAGATTTGGAGAATCCCGCGTCCGTCGAACAACTCCTTCAACAACTCGTTCAAACCCCCGACGTATCCTTCACCGACAACGCAAAAGTTGCCTACGTCAAGTGCAAGTATTGCGGACGGAAGAATAGAGTGGGAGATGGGGTATGTTCCTCCTGCGGCGCACCTTTGGAATAAAACGCACTATTTGGCGAATAACTTTGTCAGAGCCACTCTCATAAACAGTCACGTACGGCAAGTACGCTCCTGTCT
>URNP01000011.1 GCA_900549225.1 uncultured Eubacteriales bacterium
CGCGGAGCGGACGCCGTGGATTCCCTTTTAAGGGGGAACGGCGGTTGGGGAAACACCTGAGGAAGGGGGAATTTTATTTTGAGGTGTACTCCCACCACAAGTGTTTCGCGCGCGATAACGCAGTTATTCGCCGATTAGTGTTTGAAGTGTAATGGCTGCGCAAATTGAATGAAGAACAAGGAAGCGTGCGTTGGATACAAAACCCAGCGTACTAAGGCGTACGCAGTTTTGGAGGCAACGCGCGCTGACGACGTTATTCGCCGATTAGTGTTTGTCGTTAAGGCAAGCGATGCCGGGAAGTACCTTACCCTCAAGGAACTCAAGCGATGCGCCACCGCCAGTGGAAATGTGAGTCATCTTGTCGGCATAGCCGAGTTGAGCGACTGCTGCGGCGGAATCGCCACCGCCGATGATGGTGGTTGCGTCGGTTTCTGCCATTGCTTTTGCGACGGCGTTCGTGCCGGCGGCAAGTTGCGGATTTTCAAAGACGCCCATAGGTCCGTTCCAGACGACCGTCTTTGCACTCTTCACTGCCGAAGCAAAGAGTTCTTGAGTCTTGGGTCCGATGTCAAGGCCTTCTCTGTCGGAAGGAATGTTGAAACTGTCAAAGTATTCAATGTCAACGTGTGCGTCGATAGGATCGGGGAAAGATGCGCAGGTTGCGGTGTCAACGGGAAGATAGATGGTCTTGCCGAGGGATTTTGCTTTTTCAAGCATCTTGTTGCAATAGTCGATCTTCTCGTCGTCAACGAGAGAAAGTCCTACACTGCCGCCTTGCGCTTTGATGAAGGTGTATGCCATGCCACCGCCGATGATGAGCGTGTCGCACTTGTTGAGAAGATTGTCGATGACGTTGAGTTTGTCTGCGACTTTTGCGCCGCCGAGAATCGCAACGAAGGGACGAACGGGATTTTCAACAGCGTTGCCAAGGAATTTGAGTTCCTTTTCAATGAGGAATCCGCTGACCGCAACGGGTGCAAAGCCGTATTGGACGATGCCTGCGGTGGTTGCGTGGGCGCGGTGTGCCGTGCCGAATGCGTCGTTGACGTAAACGTCGCAGAAATCTGCGAGTTTGCGGCAGAGTTCTTCACTGTTTTTCTCTTCGCCTGCGTCGAAACGAGTGTTTTCCAAAAGGACGATTTCACCGTCTTTGAGCGCAGCGACTTTCTTGTGGGCATCTTCGCCTACGAGGTCGGTTGCAAAAGTGACTTTGCCGGGGAAATGCTCTGCAAGTTTGTCTGCAACGGGCTTCAAAGTGAACTTCTTGGGATCGTTTTTGAGCGCTTTTGCGATATATTCTGCTTTTGCGGCCGCTTGCTCGCTTTCGGGAAGAGCCTCAACTGCTTTTTTCTCCTTCTTGTTGAGTCCGAAACCTTCGGTGAAGATATTGTGAGGTTTGCCCATATGAGAGCAAAGGATAACTTTTGCGCCGTTGTCAACGAGATATTTGATGGTGGGAAGTGCGCCGTTGATACGGTTTTCGTCGGTGATTACGCCGTCAACCATAGGAACGTTGAAGTCGCAACGAACCAAACACTTTTTGCCTTTGACGTCTACGTCGCGGATTGTCATTTTTGCCATAGAGATTCTCCTTTTCAGAAAATGTATTTTCAAATTTGGACTTCAAAACGCATCGATGAGGCGCAACGCTACGCATATGCGCGTATCAGTACGTTTTTAGCGATATATAGTATATCACACGCGCGCAAAAATTACAAGAAATTTGTAAATTTTCACGCGCACATTCAATACTTTCACGCATATACGGCCGAACTTTCAATAATATGTGTTTGACGTTTCGGACGAATAACGCCGAATCAATCGCCGCACTTGCATCGGTTGTGGGAAATATGTTGCTCTTTTGAAACACCTTTCGTGTTTTACATTGATTGCATAATACACATATCGTGTTATACAAAGGCTTGAAAGTATGAAAAAACGCCGTTTTTTCGGCGTTTTGGGCGAATATTGCTATTTTAGCAATACTTATCGTGTTTTATCAAAATTTTGTAAGATGACCTTCGCAAAGCAAATTTTCAAATCCGAGTTGGCGCATTGCCTCGTAAACTACGATTGCGACGGAGTTGGAGAGATTGAGCGAGCGGGCGTCTTTTACCATAGGAATGCGGATCGTCATATCGTAGTTGTCGTGAAGAAGCTCTTCGGGAAGTCCTCTCGATTCTCTGCCGAAGAACAAAAAGTCGTTTGCGCCGAATTTTGCCTCGTCGTATCTTACGCTTGCCTTCGTTGAGCAAAAATAGAAATGAGCCGAGGCGTTGTCCATAGAGTTGTCATCTATATGCCAACTGCCGTCCGAAAGCCTGTGTACTCTGCCCTCTGCATTTTTCTCGAAAAAGTCGTCAAGATTCTCGTAGACGATAAAATCGGTGAGATGCCAGTAATCAAGCCCTGCACGTTTGAGCGCTTTGTCGCCTATGTCGAAACCGATAGGTTTTATCAAATGTACTTTACAGCCCGTTGCCGCGGCGGTGCGCACTATGTTGCCGGTGTTTTGCGGTATTTCGGGTTCTACCAAAACTATATTGAACGCCATATTCAACTCCGTTGTTTGATAACGGAATGATAGCACTTTCTATGCGGTTTTTCAAGCGTATGCGAGAGAGCGTAAAAAAACAACCGCCGAAGCGGTTGCCTTTTTATTCGTTTGGTCGATTACAATATGTAAATCGGAATAAACAACATTGTTGCTATGATGATGAGCACGGTGAGAATGTACGCGACCTTTCCGCCGACACCGGGGAGTTTTGCGTTGTTCCAACCGTACCAAGCGCCTGCAAGGGCAAGTACGAGAGCAGTTGCGACTCCGCACCAGATTCCTTCTCCTTGATACGTGCCTTCCGCAACGAGTATAATCGCTACGATACCGAGGAGCGCAGCCAGAATGAGTGCGTAGCATATGATTTGATTGACAACGCTTTTGGACGATTTCTTTGCCATAAGGTTACCTCCTATCTTTTGATTTTTGATTGACAATATTATATCATTGATTTGTGCATCGTCAAGACGGTTGACGATGATTTTGTTGAATTTATTTTTGTAAAACGAAACGTACGAAAATAAAGCGATATTCAGAAGAGAAAAGACGTATCGCTTTATTGAGCAAATATTATAAAACAATCGAACTATGAGCGCATAATTCAACAATTTGTTGACGAAAGTCGCATTTTGCAATACAATAATCGCATGAAAAGGCCAACAAAACTTCAAAAACGTCTTAATGCTCAACTGATTACGAGCATAATTTTGTCGATTATGCTTCCAAGCGGCATTGCCATGATAATCGTCGGCGCAACGAACAGAGCAAACGGCGGTGCGCTTTTCACCGCGATTATGGCTATCGGCATCGTGTTCGTGGTGCTTGGATTCTACGGCGCTCCCATTGCGTGGGTGAGATATTTCCCTCAAAAAAGATACGTAAGAATCATAGATTGTATCACAAAAGAAGGATTCCGAGACGCAACGGAGATTGCAAATCATCTCTCGATGCAACCTAACGAAGTGGTCGAGGCAGTGCGAGTTTGCATAGACAAACAGTATCTGACAAACTTCACGATCGACGATACGAAGATATTGCCGCTCAACAATCGCCCCGAGGATATAGGCGTATATACGATAAGATGCCCGTTCTGCGGCGGAATCACCGAAACGAGCAACAATCTTCAAGTCAAATGTCAATACTGCGGACGTATGCTCGACGTTGAAAAGAAATAAAACCTACGTTTATAATCATGAAAAAAGCACTCCTAAGAGTGCTTTTTTGTTTATGAAATAATCGAAAAACGCTCAAAGCGAGTCAAAAAAGTCTTTTGCCAAAGCGTAACATCTTTGAGCGTTTTGTTTGATATAAGACGAGTGACCTTGCCACTTCAAAACCGCCACTTTCGCACCGGGAATATTGTCCGCAAGGAACTTGGTGTCTTTCAACTTGACGATATCGAATTCGCCTGCTAGCACATATGCCGGCGTCTTAATCTCGGACAACGATTCCTTGGTGAAATTCGGCTCCTCGACCATGATTCTGTCAAGAGGCTTTTTCTCTCTTGCATATCTCGCTCTTATCGGTATCGTGAAATAGCCTTTCAATCCCGACGGATTGGAATTTGCGCCGCACGCCACGAACGCCCCGAGAAGATCGGGATAGTCGATTGCCATCTGAATCGCAACGATGCCGCCGTCGCTGTGCCCGATCACGTAGGGCTTGACGAGCCCGAGTTTCTTGATGAACTGCATGACGTCTTTTGCCATAAGTTGGTAGGATATCTCGTCGGTATAGGTGCTTTGACCTTGCGATCTGCTGTCGAGAGCGTACACCGTGTAGTCGTTGGCAAGGCGTAACGCCAAATCTTCTAAATCCTTGTGACTGTTGCCGTTGCCGTGAATGAGCAAGAGCGGATAACCGCTTCCGCATTTTGCGTAATGCATGGTTATATCTTCAAGTTCGACGTCGTACTCCTCGGGTTCTACGTCGAGAGGCTCGGGCGAAGTCAGTCCGTTTACTTTGACCAAGTTGATGTCTTTTGAAATGCAATCCACGCTTATAAGCCATACGCTTACGCACAAAACCGCCGCTGCAAGCAATGTGGCAACGATTATAAGCGCAAGTTTTCCTTTTTTATTTTTGGTTTTCATATATTCCTCATATTCGTCGCTTTTGAAAAAACGGCGGCGAAATCGTTTGGGTCAGGCAACTCTCTCGGCGTCATCGTGCAAAACGGTTTGAAGCGTCGGCACGTCTTCTCGCTCGTAAGAAGCGACGAGAGATACGAATTGCTTGTCTATCATCTTGTCGTTGATGAGTATCATAAGTCTACCTATGCCGACGAACAGTAACATTCCCGCCATAAGCACGAGAAACATCAAAAAGTATGCGAGCGGATAGTTGACGTCGCCCTTTGAGAATATCGACCAGATGAACTCGGGACGATAAAACGGATAGGGGTAAAAATGCATTTTGCCGAGTCCTCCTCGAAGGATTGAAAAGAGCGAATAAACGAAGGGATATACGGTAAAACCCCAAACGCTCTTGTGCGATATGCGCCTGTCGGTGAACGGGAAGAACCACAATATCAGCATAAAAGGCGGAATTATCATATGAAAATAGACTTGTATGAAACTGCTCATTGCGTGATAGGAATCCTGCCACTTGAACGGCGGCGTGAATCCCATCGGTATGCCTGCGGTGTAGACAAGTCCGGTCACGAGAATGTACGTCGTTGCCATTGCGCCCACTAGCGGATTGTAAGCAACTTTCTTTGCGAATTTAACGCCGAAAGAGGCAAGTCCCGCACATATCAGATAGACGTAGACAAACACGTTGGATTGTATGGTGAAAAATGATAAAATATTGAATTTTCCGTAATCTACGGGGCTGAATTTTGCATCGTACTCGAACTTGTAATAGCAAAGTCTGTGAATGATTATCAAAAATCCGAACACGCCGAGAATCGTCAAAAAGACTCCGAACGCCTTGTTTTTTGCAAGTTTGCTCTCTCTGTTCATAACGCCCCTTATCCGTCGCTTTGCAACGTCCGCTCATAATTCGGATATATATTTATATTATATAAGCATATTTTAACATTTATCGGGAAAAAGTCAATATCGTTTGTCCGTTGCGACGCCGTGCGAAGAGTTTTTAACGTTATTTTCATACTTTTTTGCGTTTTGAAAAATAATAATAGGGATATTAAACAACTTTTTTCACTTGTGTGAAATAATACACATATATGGCATATTGTGTTGTTGACTGCACTTTTGAGGCATATATAAAATGTGTAGAAAACAAACCGTAACAGGCTGTAAAAGAGGTAAAAACATGAAAAAATCAACGACAATTTTGTGGTTTTTGGCAAGTATATTGATGATAGTGGCAGGTATCGTGTGCTTCTGTCTTCCCGTTGACACGACGATGAGCGTGTTTGCGTATATCGTGGGCGCAATCGTGCTCGTGATAGGCATCGTGGAAATCGTGGGATTCTTCACCACGGCAAGATTCGTGGGCGGAGGCGCATTCCTCGCAGACGGCGTAATCACGACTATCCTCGGCATCATTCTTCTTGCAAACGAAGGCGTTGTGGCAGGATTTATCCCATTCATCTTCGCAATGTGGTTCATCATCGAAGGCATTTCGGAATTGTCCCTTGCAATCTCCGCAGGAAAATTCAACGTGCCGTACTGGTGGACGCTTCTGATTCTCTCAATCCTTGAAATCGTGTTCGGATTCCTCACCTTCTTCGATCCGATCGGCGGCGCAATCTCTATGGCGGTTATGGTGGGCACGTTCCTCATCGTACACGGCATCTCTATGCTCGGTGATTGGATCGTCGCACTGCGCGTCAAAAAGTTCTTCAAAGGATTCTTCCAAAGACCCGTCGTGTTCAACGAAGGAGAGGTTGACGATTCTCATTGCGACGACCAAAGATAATCGACAATTCAAACGATTGTTCCTAATAATTTTCCCCATTATGAAAAAAGCACTCGATGAGTGCTTTTTTCGGCGTTCTAATGCGATAAATAATGCGTTTGTACTGCGACTTTTGCTTTCGGATTTATGAAAAAACCGCAATAGAATTGCGGTTTTTTGAACTTTATGTAAAAGTTTGAGATTCGTTACGCTCGATTGCCGTCATCGAGTCTTTCGATGCGTGCGTCAAATCGCCAAAACGAACCTATTTGGATTATTCCGCGTCGGTGAGATAATCGCGGCAAGCGTCCTCGAGCGCTCTGCAAATCGCAAACGCGTCTTCAAGGTCTTTGCCTCTGACCATAACGCCGTGGTGTCCCATAAAGCATGCGGGGGCGTTACCGATTGCTTCGGAAACGTTCTTCACCAATCCGCTCGTGCCGGGCAGAGCCGCTTTTGCACACGGAATCTCTTTGCCCAAAACGTCCTGATATTTCTCGGGTACGGGCATGGATTTGCCCATTGCCGCAAGAATACAACCGTAGAACGGGTGCGTATGGATGGTTGCGGTGATATTTGCATCGCCTTTGAGAAGGACTGCGTGGATACCCTTTTCGCTTGTTGCCTTGTTAGTGCCCGTCCATTCAAGAGTTTCCATATTGACTTTTGCCATTTGCTCTGGTTGAAGCATGATATAGTCGATCCCCGAAGGAGTTGCAAGCATGAATTGGTCGTCGAGTTTGACTGCGATGTTGCCCCACGTGCCTTGAACGAGGTTTTCGTCAAGAAGCCTTACACCTGCGTCTTTGATGTCTTGTGCGACTTTCTTCTCTTGGTCGGTGACGACTGCGGTTTGTCTTTCCTCTTTCTGCTCCTTCTCACCGCTCTCGGCAGCCTTCTGCTGCTTTTGATTGGTCTTTGAATACTTGAGTTTGAACACTACGTGTTCAAGAAGTGCCGCAACCGCGCCCATATGTTGAGTGCCGCCCTTGCTCTCTGCCAAAATCTCCGCGTTGCAAGCCTTGTCCAAAACGAGGGTTGCCGTGAACACTTCGTCGAGAGTGCGTCCCGTGACGACTGCGCCCGCTTCGGGAAGCAAGCAACAATTGCGTTGTCCGCTAAGAGCCGCGACGACGTCGGACGCTACGTTCTTTTGAGCGCATTTGATCGACACGCCGCATACCTGCGCCATATCGTCGAGAATGGGCATAAGCGTTCTTCTCTTCTTGGAGAATTCCACCGTGCTGTCGCTGTCGACGATTGCCGCCGCATTTGCGTTTTTGTCCTGACGAATCGCACAGAAAAGAATGACCGCCGCCGCACGGAAGTTGCCTTCGAGCGTTTCGATATTCTTGTCGTTGACGAAAGTCACGTCCTCTTCTTTGACGTCTTTGTAATCTATTCTCGGTCGAGTGATGACGATGCCGTCCTCTTCTCTGACCGCGATGTAACCGCTTTGCAAATACTTCTTTTCCGCGAGTAAATCCGCATATTTTTTGATGTTTGCAACAATCAATTCGTTCATACTGTTCTCCTGAATCTATCGTAGGCGCATGAGCGCACGACAGTTATTATTGCTTTATCGATATTATATCAAACGTGCAACAAAAATCAAGATAATTTTTGAAAGCGACAAAACTTGCGCGGCAAGTTTGCCCTTTTGCGCTCGTCGTACAAAGCAATGTCCGTTTAAAAAACGTCGGCGCACTCATTGGTGCGCCGACGTCATCGATTAGTGAGGTTTCTTTTCAAATCTCGAAGCGTCTTCGCACTTGACTACGGTCTTGAACACGTTTTCAAAGCGGCGGAGTGCCTCGTCGATGATTTCGTCAGTGTCTGCCATCGAGGTGTATAGACGGCTGCCTGCAAGCGTAACTATGCCGTTTGCCATATACGCTGCGCCCATTTGCTCCATTGCAACCTTTCTGCGAAGCATCTCAGGTTTCTTCTTGAGCATCGGAATGACCGAGCCGAGCAAGCACATATTGGAGAAGTCGTAACTCATTGCGCCCGTGCATTCGAGGTGGACGATAGAGCCTTGGTTGTAAACGACGTAAGGAAGATTGTATTTCTTTACGAGTGCTTTAAGTCCCGCTGCAAGACGGTCGCCAGCTCTGCCTGCGACTTCACACGCATTGTTCTTTTCGATTTCGCAAATTGCAAGGTATCCGGCGTAAGAACTGAGGGGGTTTGCCGCAAGCGTGCCGCCCACGTATGCCTTCTTGCCCATACCTGCAAGACCTGCCGCCATAAGGCTGACGTACTCTTTCTTGCCGCCTACGCCGCCTGCGGAAGGATAGCCGCCTGCAACGATCTTGCCGAACACGGTGAGGTCGGGATACATATCTCTGCCCGTACCTTGACGTCTGAATTTGACGACTTTGCCGTTTTCGAGTTTCTTATCGTCAACCATCCAGGGTTTGCCGTCGATGAACACGGGGGTGTCGTCAACTTTGTATTTGTCGCCGAAGAAGTAACCTGCTGCACCGTGAATGCCCACTCTGAAGCCCGTGACGACTTCGTCGAAAATGAAGAGTGCACCGTATTTCTTTGCGAGAATTCTTGCTTTCTCGTTGAAATCGAAGTCGATGGGACGAGTGCCGGATTCGGGTCCGACAGGTTCTACGATGACTGCCGCCGTGCCGCCGCGCAATTTGTTCTTTTTGAGCATTGCTTCGAGCATACCGAGATCGTTGGGGCGAACTTCGTCGGTGGTCTTGTAGCAACCGGGGATGCCGTGAGATTCAAGGAATTGACGGCTTCCGGGAATCTTCAAGCCGTAAACCATTTGATCGGACCAGCCGTGATATGCGCCGCCGACTTTGATGACGCGTTTATTCTTGGTTGCGCAACGTGCGACGCGGATTGCCGCCATAACGGATTCCGTGCCCGATCCGAGCATACGGAACATTTCGCAAGCAGGCATCAATTCGTTGATCTTCTTTGCAAGAAGAAGCTCGCCTTCGTGGAAAAGACCGGTTACGGGGCCGCAGTTGTTGAGAAGTTCAAAAACTTTTTCTCTGACCGCCGGGAAGTTGCTTCCCAAAATGGTCGGGCCGCCGGCTTGGAGGAAGTCGATATATTGATTGCCGTCACGGTCGTAAAGATATGCGCCTTCCGCTTTCTCCATGCACATAGGGAACGGGAAGTTGAACGCGAGGTTGTGTTGAACGCCGCCCGGAATGTACTTCTTCGCTTCAGTCGTGATTTCTTTGGACTTTGCGCATTTGGTGTCGAAGTGATTGAGAATTTGTTTGAGCGCGTCTTCAGATACGCAATAGATCGGTTGATCGGTCAAATTCTTCAATTCTCTATTGATTTGCTTTGCATCTTGCCATGTGGAAATGCCGTAGCCGTTTGCCATAATTCGCCTCCGAGAATTTTTAGATTGATATAATTATACCAAAGCAATTGACGAATGTAAATATGCAAAACGTATGAATAAACAATACAAAACGGCGTTTGTGTCAAATACGAAACAAAAAAAAGAATTTGAAAATAGAAAAGCCGTAAAACATTCAAACTATAAGTTTGAGGACAAAATCGGACGTATAGAACGCGCCGCGGATGGCAAATATTCAAAAAAAGTATTGCAAAGGGCGTTTTTATCGTCTATAATGTGCTTACAATCCCCAAGGAGGAAACAAAATGAATAAACAAGAATTTATCAAAGCAGTGGCAACCAAAGCCGACCTTTCCATCAAAGACGCAACCGCAGCAGTAGACGCATACGCAGCAGTTATCGCAGAAGCACTCAAAGCAGGCGACAAAGTTGCAATCGCAAACTTCGCTTCCTACGAAATCAAAGAAAAAGCAGAAAGACAAGGCTTCAATCCTCTCACCAAACAACCGATCACGATCGCGGCAAGCAAAGCCCCCGTCGTCAAATTCGGCAAAGCGTTCAAGGATTTGTTCAACTAATTTGCTTTGATACGAAAACGAATAAAAAAACACCGTCGAGGACGGTGTTTTTTTAATGATATCCTCGCTATGCTCGGATTGCGGGCAAAAACCTTCACCGAGGCAACGGCAACACGCAAGTGTGCATATTGCCGAGAGCCTCGCTAGGTTTATTGCTCTACTCCGCACAAGTCATCTTCACTCTCAAAACGAGATGGGCAAAAACTCAAACCGCAATTCCGTGCGATGACTTGTTTGGTGACGTGCCTCACGGCACGATTGTTGCCGCAGCAGTGCCGTTTGAGCAATTAAAAGGTTGGCGGTGAGGCGACCCAGAGTACGACCGCTTTTTCGTTGGTGCGGTTCTCAAGTCTGTGGGGCTTGGACGAGGTGAAATAAAATACTTCGCCTTTCTTCACGCAATACGCCGCTTGCCCGATGTGAAGCCATATTCTGCCGGATATGACGTAACCGAATTCCTCGCCTTCGTGCGGAACGTCCTCTTCAAGATTGGTGTGGGGCTCTATCGTCACGCGGATGGGTTCCATTTCGTTTTTCTGCGCGTTGGGAACGAGCCATTCGATTTTGTGAGAATCGGATATCTTTTCGATGAACTCTGCCTCGGTGAACACGACCTTTTCCTCTTTCTCGTCTTTGAAAAACTCTGCAAAAGTCGTTCCCAATGCGTTGAGAATGTCCTCGAGCGTGGTGATGGACGGGGAAGTGAGTTCGTTTTCAAGTTGCGAAATGTAACCTTTGGTCAATTCGCATCTGTCGGCAAGTTCCTCTTGAGTGAGGTTGTTTTGAAGGCGCAACCTCTTGATTTTCGTGCCAAGTTCCATAACTCTCCTTAAATGCAAAAAAGATACACAAAGCGTGCGTTCCGTTTAGGCTGACTAAACTTTCGGCTTAGTTTAGGCAAAATCGACCCCAAGTTTAGCAAGTTTTGCATTTTCTAACAAAAAGTTTAGCAAAACTAAACTTAGTTATCAAAATTGATTATATATATTTGCAAGGGGTATGTCAATCGATTTGATACATTTTTTCGACATATTTTGCGGGCGATACGTGAATAAAAGAAATATGGAAAATATTTCATATCTTGCCGGCTTTACTCGCGCGTACATATATAATATGCGTGCAACGGGAAAAGAGAGGTTATGAAAATATGCGTGCAACGGAAAAAGAGAGGTTATGAACTCTTGATTCGCGTAAAACCGAAATAATATAAACGAATAACGTTGAGGCATAATATGAAATATCGTATTGAAAAAGACACCGTCCGGGAAACGCTCGTGATTACGCTTTACGGAAGAAAAGTGCGTACGCAATTGTACCCTAATCTATACAAGGGCGAAACGGCTATGCGCTTGATGGAACAAATCGATTACGACTTTTCAAGACTCGAAAACAAGCGAAACACACTATGTACCGCTTCGGATTTTTGGAAGTCGCAATGCGCCAAAACGACCTTGCGTGAGAGGTTAAGGATTATCTGAAAACTCACCCCAAAGCCGCCGTCGTTAACCTCGGATAAGGATAGTTTATCGTTGAAATTCGTATGAATTAAGTGTCGATAACGAAAAAACCTCGCAAATTGCGAGGTTTTTTATAGTACGTTTTATGGCTTGAAACGATAAGACTTTTCTCAGTCTGCCCGTCAGTCTGCCGTGCCTGCAACAGATACGTCGGTGAACTTGACTGCGTACGGTCCTTCGTAGTTTGCAGAAACGAATCTCTCCTTGGTGAAGGTCATATTGCGTTGCGCTTCGATGAGATTGCCGTTGATAGAGCCGCCCGTGACGGGGGTGACTTTGCCGTCTTCGATGAGGTAGGCAAGACGAATTTCGCCGCCGAAGTGTCCCGAGAACGTGTCCATTTGGAAGTCCGAGAAGGCAACCGCCCAAAGACAAGGCGTTTTCTTCATATCGTCAAACGATACGCTGCCTTGGTTGCCGCACTTGGTCTTGTCGAACGTGCCGGTCGGCTCTATGCCGAGATAGCGGCAGAAGGGTGTGCTTCCGTGAATCGCTTGAAGTTTGCCGTCCTCGATGACGGTGAGGTCGTTCATTCTGATGCCGTCGCCGCTGAACGGACGAGTTGCCACTACCGTCAAATCGAGTGCGTCGCCCTTGATTTCGCCTTGTACGCCGTCGCCTTTCTTCCAGGAAGAATATCCGGGGTAAATCATATCCGCCGCAGATTTTTCGGTGTAATAGGAGAGGACTTCGGCAAGGTTTTTGCCGCTCAAAATCACGTCGTATTTGCCACTCTTGAGAGCCTTTTTAGCACACGCTCTGTCGTAGACGAAATCGAGATACTCCTTTACGCCTTGTCTTAACGCGTCGACGTTTACGTCGTCGTACTCGAATTGGTTGATGAGTTCCACGTCGTCGGGCGTCTTGCATTGTACGACGTAATCGCCCTTGCAGGTTGCGTCGGTGAAGGATACGTCAGTGCCTTCAGAGGTGAGTATGCGGCAGTAAAGTTTGTGACAGAACACTTCCGTCGAGTTGATATACGCGTGCTCGCTCACGTCCGCAGAGAAGATCGCCGAAGCCATTTTGCCTGCGCTTTCGGCAAGCGGTGCGGTGGCAAGTTCGTTGTGCTTGGTCACTGTGTCGGAAACGACTTTCTCGGGGGCGGCGTAATAGGGGTTCATTGCAAATTGAGCCGCAAAATAGGCGTCTTGAATTTCCTTTTTCACTTCGTCGTACGACATTGACGGGTTGATATTCGCACCCGTGTCGCCCACGAGTTTTTTGCCGTCCTTTTCGCTCTCTCTGTAGACCGTAACCACGCATTTGTGCGTGTCCTTTATACGTCTCGTGTCAAGCGTGTGCTTGACGAAAAACAATTCCGCAGATTCCTCTTTGACTTCGTTTATTCTCCAACGCTGAACGTTGAGTTCCGCTAATGCGCTTTTGATTTTTTCTAACATAATATCACCTCTCAACCAAGTCTGATGCGTGCCTTCATATAAGGACCGCCGTCGGATACTTTGACCCATTCCTTGTAGCCCTTGCCGCAGAAACCGCTACCGCACGTGACGAGCGACGAACTCATCATACTCACCGATTTGAGAAGGTCGGGTACGTAGCCCGTAAGCACGATCGGGGAGTAGATCTTGCCCGTGAGTTTGCCGTCCTTGATTTCTCTTGCCCTTGTGACCATGCACTGTATGCCCCAGTTTTTGGGATCTTCCATACCGCTCGAGGGAGATTCGAGCAAGAAACCGTATTTGACGGACGCTATCATATCTTCGGGAGTTACGCCTTCCTTTGCGCCCTCGAAATAGGTGTTTGTCATACGAGTGTAGACCTTGCGCTCGTAACTCTCGCGTCTGCCGTTGCCCGTGGGCTGTACGCCGAGGCGGCTTGCAGAGAGTGCGTCGCACATTCCGCGCTGCAAAATACCGTTTGAGATGACTACGGTGTCGCCCGTGAGCGTGCCTTCGTCGTCAAACCAGCACGTTGCCGTGTCGTCAACCGCGTTGCCGTCGTGCATCGTCACAAGGTCGCTTGCAACTCGCTCGTCGATAAAGTTTGCCGCAAGCGCTCTGTCTTTGACGAACATATCCATTTCAACGCCGTGTCCGAACGCTTCGTGCACTATCATTCCCGTGGTGTCGGGGTCGCAGATGCAGTCGTATTCACCCGGAATCATCGGCTCGCTCTTCAAAAGTTCTACCGCTTCCGCCGCTACGCTCAATGCGTACTCGTCCATTTCATTCAAAAGTTCCGCTCCGCCGAGGGTGGAGAAGCCTTTGTATGCGTCCAAAACCTCTTCGCCGCGCTGGGACATTGCCATAATCGCGCCGTTGGTGTACATTACGGTTTGGTCAAGGTCGCGGTTCTTGGAAATGAACAACTTTCTGTACGCTCTGTACGATATGGTCGCGATTGCGTCAAGCACGCCGTCTACCGTCAAAGCCTTGTTGCGTATCTGCTCGAGCCTTGCAAGTATCGCTTCGTCGCCCATTTCTTTGGGATTGATTGCGTATCCGCCGACCTTTTTGAGAGTCATCGGTTCATCGCTCGGAATCGGCGTTGGAAGGGGCGTTATGCCGCCGGGAATATTCTTTGCCTCTTGCGCTATGCGCTCGCCCATCGTCTTTACGATTTGGGGTATTCTGTCCTCGGAAAACTCGTTGAACGAATACTCCGCGCAACCGACGCCGTCGAATACTCGCACGACGTAGCCCGAGCCACCGCCCAAACCTCTGTTGTTTATCCTCTTGCCCGTGCGACTTATTCTCCAACCGCGATTCTCGTCGTCAACCGCAAGCACGGACGCATAGGCGTACGTCTTGTCAAGTTCGGCTATGAGTTTTTTGAGCGCAGGCTTGATTTGTTCAAGTTTTTCAAACATAATCCGTTCTCCTTTTTTAGATTTGAAAAAAATCGGCTTCGGCGGTGCGTTGCCGCCGTATAGGGATTTCTCAACATAAAGTTTAAGTATATTATATTATGTATATTATTTGCCCAAAGACGAGATTTGTCAAGTTAAGAGAGATGAATTAGTGTTCTTTGAATGAGTGAGGAGATGCGGTGATTTGTCAAACAGCGATTGTTACCGTAGGTCAATCGCGTGCAGCCGAAAGGGGTTCACACGGCACAGCCGTGATGCGATTTTTTTTGTAAAAATCGCATAATCCCCACACTCTGACAAAATGAAAAACCGCGTTAGATACGCGGTTTTTGCATTTCTGGTGGAGATGCGGGGATTTGAACCCCGGTCCACTCGACCGTACTCGGCACTTTCTACACGTTTAGTGGGTGATTGAATTGTTTCTAGGTTCGGTTCACCGACAAACCTCGCTTCGATGATCTCGTGTTGACAACAATCCTACCGAGAAATCAGATTGCGTTGTCTGTTTTTCTGACGCCGCTTGCCGAGGGAACAGAAAACCTCGGGGCGACGTGCCGACTTAAATTATGCAGCAAGAGCGAACTCCATATTGGAGCTCTTTTGATTGTTTTTTGCGTTTAATTTTAACGTTCCGTTTTTACGTAGCCGAGCCTACGACGTGCTTATACCGCATCAGACCGAATGTCGAATCCAGAACACCCCCGAAAGCGGACAATCAAACCGCCTTGGTGCATTGATTATACCACATTCTGTGCAAAAATCAACTCGATTTTGAAATTTGGCAGTACGACGGAAATCGGAAGACAATCGCTTCGAGCAGGGAAGAGCGGAAAAAAAATGCGCCTTGCAAAAAGCAAAGCGCATTTTTTGAAACGTAATCACGTCAGTTCATGGTGATTGTGATTTGGAAAGTGCCGGTGCCATTTGAGTACATTCTTGCTACAATATAGTAGGTTTGTCCTGCGTCTAATGACCAAGTTATTTTGAAATTATTATTGTTTGCGCCGTCATCGTTGTTTGTAAGTTCTGTTTTAGAAGAATCGTACAGATGGCCATAGTTGTCTCCGCTGTTGTTGGAAGCAGTTATGCTATACGAACCGCTCGCTGTTGGAACGAATCTGAAATAAACCCTTGGATTCTCGGTGGTTGTGATGACGTCGTAGGTTTGTCCGACTACTGCAACATAAGCAGTATCGAAAGAAGTTCCGTCCAGAACGTTATTCCTGACCCATTTTGCATAGAGAGTGGTGTTGCTTTGTGCGTGGTAGGGAAGCGAAACGGGTGAACCGTCGAAATTTGAATTGTCATACCAGCCGGCAAAGGTGTAACCGTTGCGAATAGGCTCGGTGGGGAATTCTTGCAAGAATTTGTCGGTCACGGTAGCTATGCGAGAACCTTGAGAATAGAAGTAGAACGAATAATCAGAAAGTCCGTTGAACTCTTCTTCAGTTATCCACTTTGCATAGAGGGTTGTGCCAGTTCTGTTGGTGGTGAAATAAGGCGTCGAGATCGGGTCTCCGCTGAATTCTGCATCTTCATACCAACCATAGAATACGTAGCCGACTCTTTCGGCAGGAATCGGAAGAACGCTGAGATATATTGCGGTTTGAGGATCAATGGTTTCGCCGTCAGAAGAGAACGTATAAGTGCGTTCGCGAGTCGAAGCACTGTAAATCACGTTTTTGCCTGACAAACCTGCATAAGATTTGCTTATATTTCCGTATTGATCTTGCGTTCCGCTATACAGAACAACGTTGAGTCTTTCACAGCCGTTGAACGCATATTCACCGATGCGAGTGACTGCCGTCGGAATGTAAACTGCTTCAACGTTGGATTGATTTTGCAATGCGTAACTTTCGATCGCAACGGTGTTTGAAGATACTTGGAATATAGCGTTGTCGATCGTTCCGTTATACGTGAACAAAACTCTTCCGAGATAAACTGCGCCCGTTTGGTCGTTAAGCCAAGGTGTGCCGCTGAATGCGCCGCTGCCGATGCTGTTGAGTGCGGTTGCGTTGACGTTGATAGTTGTCAAAGAAGGCATATTGCTGAACGCATTGCTCGGAATATCGACGACTTCTTCACCGAGGGTGAGGGTGGTGATATTGCTCTTTGAAAAATCGGGGACTGACGATTGCGCCGCATTCCAGGTCAACGACGTAAGATCTCCGCAGTTTTCAAAAGCGGTGGATGAAACGTAGGTCACGGATGAGGGGATCGTGACGCTCGTAAGTCCGCTGTTTGCAAATGCGTAGTTGTTGATGTTTGTGATATGAGAATCGATCGTGAAGGACGTGAGATTTGCGCAATCGTAGAACGCATAAGCACCGATGCTCGTTCTCTCGCTTGCCGTCAAGTCTGCATCTTTATCGTAGTTTACGGTGATGCTTGAAGCCAAGATGCCGTTGAATGCAGAGTACGGGATTGCTTGAGCATTGGTTACGTCGACGGTGGTGAGAGAGGTCGGAACGTAGTAAGTGCCCGAACCGCGGGTGTCAACGCCGTAATAACGAGGAGAATCTCTGAACGTATCGTCTTCGCTGTACATATCAGAGGGATAGTTGTACGAGAAGAGATTTGCAAACGCATTGTTTGCATAACTGAGATACTCGTCGCCCATGTATGTATCGGTGATCCAGGCCGCTGTGCCGATATAGGGAACGGTCACGGATTCGAGGCTTCTGCAGTTTGCAAGGACGGCGTTGTAAATGGCGGTGTTTTTGCCGTTTACGGTGAACGTCGTGAGGTCTTCGCAGTTTGCAAATGCGTTTTCTGCGATTCTTCTGACGCTCGAGGGAATCGTGACGCTCGTAAGTCCGCTGTTTTTGAATGCGGAAGAACTGATTTCCTTGTAATTGTTGTCAAGCGCGAAATAAGTGAGGTTCTTGCAGCCGGTGAATGCAGACGGTTCGATCGTAACGCCGTCAAAGTCGGGATCGCTCAAGAGATCGTTGTCGAAGGAGATCGAGATGTTGCGTGCAAGGATTTCACGGAATGCGTTGGTCGGGATCGCCGTTGCAGAGGTGACGGTGATAGTGTTCAGCGTGTTGGGAACGTAGTATTTGCCGTATTCTTGGTAGTAGTTTTCTTCAAGGCTGAAATCGTCTTCGTCGTACAAATCCGAAGGAACGGACGTCGAGAAGAGGGTTGCGAACGGAGTGCCGTTGACTACGAGCTCCGGCTCGCTGTCAATGTCTTCGTAGTAGACCGACGCCGTGCCGATATAGGGAACGGTGACCGTTTCAAGGCTTCTGCACTCTGCAAGTATTCCGCTTGACAATGCGGTCTTTGCGCCGGCGAGGAAACTCTTGAGATTTGCGTTGCGCGAAAATGCGTACCTGTCAACGCTCAAAACGTTTTGCGGAATCGAAACGTTCTCGACCTTCTCAAGAGATGAGAATGCGCCTGCGCCGATTGTCTTTGCGTCCATAAGGATTGCTGCAAGAGACGCGTCGGTGAGTCCCGTCGCGGCAAATGCGGCCTCGCCGATCGCCGTTGCTTTTTCGGGGATCGGGAAGTTTTCGATATTTTTAAGGCCTGCGAATGCGTATGCGCCGACCGCCGTGATTTGCGGAACGTCGTAGTTATAATAGTTGGTGTCTGCGGCGTACACGCGGATACGGTCTGCAGTGGTGTAGGTCACGTTCAAAGAGGTGAGACTTTCAAGTCCTGCAAATGCGTATGCGGGAAGGGAAGTCGCGTTGGTCACTTCAACGGTCGTGAGCGTTTTGGGGATGTAGTGGTTGTGCGCTTCGTAGAGATAATTCTCTTCGGTGTCGGGATTGACGACGTCTTCCGTGCCGAACAAATTGCCGAAGGTGCTGTTGCTCATCGGGCTGTAAGAGTTCCCGATGAAGGGGATCTTCACGCTTTGAAGCGAAATGCAGTTTGCAAGCGCTTCTTCGCCGACGTACGTTACGGAGTCGGGGAAGGTGATCGTCGTGAGTTTCTTGCAGCCGCTGAACGCTTCGTTGCCGACGTAGTTGACGGTGGAAGGAATGGTCACGCTCGTGAGCGATTCACAGCCGTAAAGGAAACCTTGGGGAACTTTTGCAACGCCTTCGTTGAACGTTACGGTTTCAAGTTTAAGGCAGTTTGCAAATGCGTATGCGCCCAACGTCTTGAAACGGTCGGGAATCACCACTTTGGTGAGAGATTCGCAGTTGTTGAATGCGCCATCGCCGATGCTACCGCTCTTCATATACACTTTCGTGGGAAGGGTTACGGTTGCAAGGTTGGGGCAGTTGGCAAACGCTTGGTCGCCGATTGCGAAGGTAAGCGCGTTGGTGTTCTCCTTTTCAAGGTCTACGGACGTGAGCGTTTCACAGCCATTGAACGCCTCTTCGGTGATACCTTTGACGACGATCGGATTGCCTTCGAGCGAAATCTTGGATTCCAAATCCTTTACCGAAAGGGTTTTGGGAACTCCGTCGTAGCCCGATACGTACATCTCGTCGCTCTTGTTGCCTTTGAGGTAAATGACGGACGCGTCGTTTGCAAGGTAGGTGACGTTGTACAGCGTTTCGACGTGCGAAATTTCACGAACTTCGCGTCCTGCCTCGTCATACTCTTTTTCGGTCACGGTGTTTTCGTCTTTGTCAACGATTACGTCGCCCTCTTTGAAGCTGCTGCCGGACGGCGGCTGAGTATCGTTCTTGTTGCAAGCGGCAAACAGAGCCGTCGATAAGCACAATACAATTACCGCAACGAAAAGAAACAAAACTTTCTTGTTTTTCATTGCTCTCCTCCAAAAAATTTTTTGCAATATGCATTGCATTGTATTAATGACGGGAAAAAACGTGATAAAAACATGTCCCCAATCACAATACTATTTTATCAATATAAAGGATAAATGTCAATTAATTGATATACATTGTGTAGTTTTGCGGGCGATTTGATTGATAATTAAGTAATAAATTATTAAAAATATGCCGCGAGAATATCGAAAAACTAAAAAAAGAGAAAAATCGCTTTTTTAGTTTTTCGGAAATTTGTAAAACGTGATTAAAATGAAAAAACCGCATATCTAATGCGGTTTCTTTGTCATTTCTTTTTGCGCATTTTGGAGTGGCGCAGACGGGAGTGACTGTAACTTTTTGCAAGTCCGCCACCTGACGTTTCGCGATAGCGGACGTTGATGTCTTTGCCCGTTTGATACATGGTTTCGACTACCGCGTCAAAGGATATCTGACGGGAATTGGTGAGGAAGTTGGCAAGAGATACGGCGTTTATCGCTCGCATTGCCGCAACGGCGTTGCGCTCTATGCACGGGATTTGTACGAGCCCTGCCACGGGGTCGCAAGTCAAGCCGAGATGATGCTCCATTGCAACTTCGGCAGAATACTCGATTTGGTCGAAATCCATTCCGAAAAGTTGGGCAAGCGCCGCCGCCGCCATCGAACACGCAGTGCCGCATTCGGCTTGGCAACCGCATTCTGCGCCGCTTATCGAAGCGTTGGTTTTGACGATATTGCCGATAATGCCTGCAGTTGAGAGTGCGTCGATTATCATATCGTCCGAGAATTTGTGCACGTCTTGCTCGTATTTGAGTACGGCGGGGAGGATTCCGCAAGCGCCGCAGGTGGGGGCAGTCGCTATGATTTCACCCGAAGCGTTCTGCTCGCTAACGGCAAAGGCGTACGCACAGACGAGGCGGTTTTCTTTGGTTTGCGGAGTTTCGTCTATATGGCGTTGTTGATAAAGTATCTTTGCTCTGCGCTCCGTGTTCAAGCCGCCGGGGAGAACTCCGCTCGCTTTCAAACCTTGTTTGATTGCGTTTTTCATAGTTTCCCATATGGTTTGGAGATAGTCGCGGATTTGTGCGCCCTCAAAGCGTTCGACGTACTGAGGAATGGTGATTTCCTGCTCGTCGCAATACGCTTTTATCTGCTCGAAAGTGTGGTGCGGATAGACCTCGGGCGGATCGATGGAACTCTCGCCTTCGACCTCGATTGCGCCGCCGCCTACGCTGTATACTCGCCAAGAATCCGTTATCTTGCCGGTGATATCGAGCGCAAACAAGTCCATTGTGTTGGGGTGTGGCAAATGCTCGTTTTCATAGTCGAAAACGACGTCGACGGGCTTGGTGAAGGTCTTTTTCAATACGACGTCCGTGCCATGTCCTTTGCCCGTTTTTGCCAACGAACCGTAGAGGATAACCTTGAACGAAAGCGCGCTTTTGTTGCGCTCCATAAAGAGTTTCGCCGCCTTTTCGGGTCCCATTGTGTGCGAACTCGACGGCCCGCGTCCGATTTTGTATAACTCTGTCAAACTTTTCATATGCGTTTTGCTCCGATGTGATACATTATAACACAATTGAGCCTGCACGCAACTTTTTGAGGAGTATTGAAAAGACGATTTTGCATAAAAATATTCGATTTTTTTTGATTTTATGTACCGCAACGATTTGCCAAGTGTATAAAAAGTGTGCTAATATATCACAGTTTTATTATAGAAATCCGAAAACCTGTGCCTTTATATTAGAATTCAAGGCGCTCGAAACTCAAAAGAAGGCTAAAATTATGGTCAGAAACGATTTGAGAAACATCGCAATCATTGCCCACGTCGACCACGGCAAAACTACGCTCGTGGACGGTATGCTCAAACAATCGGGTACTTTCAGAGAAAACCAACAGGTTGCTACCTGCGTGATGGACTCTGGCGACCTCGAAAGAGAGAGAGGCATTACTATCCTTGCAAAAAATACGTCAATTCACTATAACGGCGTAAAAATCAATATCATCGACACCCCCGGACACGCAGATTTTTCGGGCGAAGTCGAGCGCGTGCTCAAAATGGTCAACGGCGTCGTTCTGCTCGTTGACGCACAGGAAGGTCCTATGCCGCAGACGCGTTTCGTCGTCGAAAAGGCGCTTTCGCTCGGACTTAAAATCATCATCGTCATCAACAAAATCGACAAGCCCGACGCAAGACTCTCGGAAGTCGGCGACGAGGTGCTCGAACTCTTGCTCGATCTCGACGCAAGCGACGAACAACTCCAAAGCCCCATTCTCTATTGCAGCGGCAAAAAAGCCACGGCTACGCGCGACTATAACGTTCCCGGAACCGATCTCAAACCGCTGTTCGACACAATTCTCGACTATATCCCCGCTCCCGAAGGAGACGAAAACGGCGAGTTGCAATTGCTCGTTTCCGCTATAGACTACAACGATTACGTCGGTCGTATCGGCATCGGAAGAATCGAAAGAGGCAAAGTCGATATGGCAAAAGAAGTGGTGGTGTGCGACTACCATAGCGGAATCTCTCCGTATAAGAGCAAAATCGTCAACCTCTTCCAAATCGAAGGACTAAAGCGCGTCCCTGTCGAAAACGCAATGGTCGGCGATATCGTGTGTTTCAGCGGTATAGAAAATATCACCATCGGCAACACCATTTGCTCTCCTGAAAAAATCGAACCCGTGCCGTTCGTCAAAATCGGCGAACCTACTATCGAGATGAACTTCTGCGTTAACGACAGTCCGTTTGCGGGAAAGGAAGGCAAATTCGTTACCTCTCGCCATCTGCGCGACAGACTGTTCAGAGAATTGCTCAAAGACGTTTCGTTGCGCGTGTATCAAACCGAAAGCCCCGACACATTCAAAGTGTGCGGCAGAGGAGAGATGCACCTTTCAATCCTCATCGAAACCATGCGCAGAGAGGGATACGAATTCGGCGTGAGCACTCCCAAGGTCATTTTCAAGGATATCGACGGCGTAAAATGCGAGCCTATGGAGCAACTCTTCATCGACGTGCCTACCGATTGCGTCGGCTCGGTTATGGAGCGTATGGGCGTAAGAAAAGGCGAACTCGTCACGATGACTCCGCAAGGAAGCCGTATTCGTATGGAATTCAAAGTGCCTGCGCGCGGTTTGTTCGGATTCAAAAACGAATTCTTGACGGACACCAAGGGCGAAGGCGTTATGAACCAACTCTTCGCAGGTTACGCTCCCTACAAAGGACCTATTCCGCGCAGATTTACAGGCTCGCTCGTCGCTTACGAAACGGGTGAAGCCGCAACCTACGGTCTTTTCAACGCACAGGACAGAGGCGTGCTCTTCATCGATCCTCAAACCCCCGTTTACGAAGGTATGGTGGTCGGTATGTCCCCCAAAAACGAGGATATCCGCGTCAACGTCTGCAAGCGTAAACACGTCACCAATATGCGTGCCGCCGGCTCCGACGAAGCACTCCGTCTCAACACTCCTCGTAAATTCAGTCTCGAAGAGGCAATCGAATTTCTCAACGACGACGAAATGCTCGAAGTTACTCCCAAAAATATCCGCATACGTAAGGTTATTTTGTCGGGCTCCGAACGCTTGAAACTTGCCTTCGGCAACAAATAAAACTGTGCCAAATCGCGCCTAACTTTGTCAGCGCCCCTTGCTTGCCAACTCATTTACGCTTTAGTAAATTAGGGTTGTCAATCAAGGGGTGCTTTCGCGTTATGCATCTAAATTGCTCAAACGGCATTGCGGCGCTCGAACAATATATGAAATTAGTTTCATATTCCCTTGACAATTCGGCGGAGGGTGGTATACTTTTGGTGAAATCGGACGGGACGTTCGATTTCGTTGAGAATACATCGTTTTCGGAGGAAGGTATATATGAAAGAAATTACGCTTAAAGTCGATGGTATGCAATGCGGTATGTGCGAAAGCCACGTCAACGACGCCGTGCGTAAGGCGGCGAACGTCAAAAAGGTGACGTCTTCACATACTGCCGGGAAAACGGTCGTCGTTTGCGAGGATAATATAGACGTTGAAGTCATCAAAAACGCCATTCAAAAGGACGGATACAACGTCGGCGACGTCGAAGTGAAGCCTTACGAGAAAAAAGGGTTGTTTTCCTTCCTAAAAAAATAACGAATAAACGGACTTTTGCCCTATAAAACGCTTTTGATATTGCCATACCGCAAGTATGGTGATATAATTATATTCAAATAAAAAAATTATCGTTTAACGATTTTCAGGCAGAATATGAAACAAGATATCATCAAATTGCAAGAGTTTGTCAAAGACAATGCCATAGACGCTTACGTGGTTTTCACAAGCGACGATCACGGCAGCGAATATATCGTCGATCGCTTCAAGACGCGCGAATTTCTTTGCGGATTTACGGGCAGCGCAGGCACTCTGGTCGTGACCAAAGACAATGCGTATCTGTGGACGGACGGAAGATATTTTATTCAAGCCGCAGAGCAACTCAAAGCCACCGATACCGTGCTTATGAAGGCAAGAGAGCCGGGAGTGCCGACGATTTTCGAGTTTGTGAAAACGCTTTCGGACACGCCGAAAATCGCTTTCGATTTCAAGACGGCTACGGTTGAGTTTGTCGAGGCGCTCAAAAAGGAAGTCAAGGGCGTGCAACTCGTCGATTGCGGAGAGATTATCGACCGCATTTGGACGGATCGTCCTCAAATCGAGCCGCACGAGGCGTGGTTCTTGTCCGACAACGCGGCAGGTCAAAGCGTAAAAAGCAAAATCGCAGACTTGCAAAAGGACGTCGAAAAATACGGTTGCGAGGCGTGCTTGGTGTCATCTTTGGACGATATCGCCTGGCTTTTGAATATGAGAGGCGAGGATATTCAATATAACCCCGTCAACTACGCTTACGCTATCGTCACAAGCGGCGGCGCAACGCTGTTTGCCGACGAGAGAAAATTCAATGCGGCAGACAGACGTATTCTTGTCGAAAACGGCGTTGAGTTGAGAGCGTACGACGAGGTTTACGACGCCGTTTGCCAAATAGACGGCGCAGTGCTTATCGACACCGAAAAGACTAATTACGCCTTGTATTCTCGTATAAAAAACGCAAGAGAAATCGACGTGTTCCCAACGACCGTACGCAAGGCCGTGAAGAACGCAGTCGAGATAAAGAATATGAAAAAAGCGCACGTCGAGGACGGTGTTGCCGTCGTCAGATTTATGCGCTATCTCAAAGAAAAAGTGGGCAAAGAGGAGATGAGCGAAATCTCGCTTGCGGACAAGCTCGAAATGTTCAGACGAGAGAGCAAAAACTTCCTCGACCTCAGTTTCGATACGATTTGCGGTTATGCCGCAAACGGCGCAATCGTCCACTATTCCGCAACGTCCGAAACGAATAAGAAAGTCGAAAACCACGGTTTGCTGCTCGTAGACAGCGGCGCGCAATACCGCTACGGCACGACGGATATCACTCGCACCTTTGCTATGGGCAAGGTGAGCAAGGAAGAAAAGCGCGCGTTTACCGTCGTACTTAAATCGCATATCGCGCTTGCAAGAGCAACGTTCTTGAAAGGCACGAGCGGAGCAAGACTCGATATGATTTCGAGAGAGCCGATGTACGAGTACGGAATGGACTTCAATCACGGCACGGGACACGGCGTCGGATATTTGCTCAACGTGCACGAAGGGCCTCAGAATATTTCTCCGAGAGCCGCCGCACCGAGATTTGCAGTGCAACCGGGTATGATCACCTCTAACGAACCCGGCTTTTATAAGGAAGGGAAGTTTGGCATAAGACACGAAAATCTCGTGCTTTGCGTTGAAAAAGAAAAGACCGAGTGCGGTACGTTCTGCAAGTTTGAAACGATCACGCTCGTGCCGTTCGACCTCGACGCCATAGACGTGAATTTGCTCGACGAAGGCGAAAGAGCGTGGCTCAATGAGTATCACGAAAGAGTGCGCAAAGTCATAGGAAAGCATCTCGAAGGCAAGGATTTGAAATTCCTCGAAAAAGCAACGAGAAGAATTTGAAATTCACACAAATTCGCAAAAACGAAAGTTTACGATTCAAAAAAGCAGGCGTAAAGCCTGCTTTTCGTATACTTTGAGAGATTTGTCAATAAACGTGCGTAGTTGAAATGTAGGGGTTGATTTTCGCCTTATACGTCAATCGTTATTCGTATTAGGCGGACAATCCGCCTCGGAAGAATCGTCGGCTGAAAGAGGTTGCGACGATACGTTTTGATGAGAAGAGGCGTTTTCGGAAAGGTCAAAAACAACGTCCGATTGAGTGGAGTCGGACTGAGAAGAGTTCGATTCGAGTTTGTACTCTTCGGCGCTCGTCGATTCGCCGAGGGCATAGCGGTAGTCCTTTTTGACTATGTGCTTGATATAGGGGTAGATTAGCACCGCAACCGCAAATACCCACGCGCCCGGATCGCCGAAACAGAGCGCGATATATGCGGCATTGCTTGCAAGCGCGTTGGTCGGCCCTCCGTTGACGAGGGCAGGCACGAAGGTGCAAATCAGCACTCTTGCGATAAGTTCGCCTGCGCCGGCTGCAAGCGTCCAACCCGATTTGCCTATGCCTTGCACGGCGTTGCGCAATACGAACAGCGTGGAAAGGAAGAAGAATAGCGGCAAGTCGATATAGAGGAAGGTGTTGCCGAAATACAGCGACTTTTCGCTTATCTTGTCCGCAGACAAAAAGACGTGCTGATACGCGCCGTTTACGGTGAGCAAAAGCCCGATTCCCGCACATATCACCGTGAGTGCAAAGCCGAGTAAAATCGCTTGATTCGTGCCTTTCTTCACTCGTTCCGTGAGCCCTGCGCCGAGGTTTTGGGCGTTGAAACTCACCATTGCCGTGCCGAGTGCCGACAAAGGCGCCATTGCGAAGTTGATGAGTTTGTTCGCCGCGCCTACGCCGTTTTGAGCAGGGTTGCCTGCGACCATAAGTCCGTCGGGAAGAAGGTCGAATTTTATGGTTTCGGAAAGCATCACGATAAGCCCGACGGACAATACGGAAAATTGAAGTCCGAGGGGGATGCCTTGCTTTACGTGTGCCCAGATATCGCTCCAGGCAATCTTGAAATCTTCCTTCTTTAAGCGCAGAAATTTGTACTTGACGAAAGTGTAGACGAAGCACGCAATAGTGC
The DNA here is from genome assembly GCA_900549225.1 of uncultured Eubacteriales bacterium. Lineage (GTDB taxonomy): Bacteria > Bacillota > Clostridia > Christensenellales > CAG-917 > CAG-475. The sequence goes on from URNP01000011.1 coordinate 26,553, forward strand.
AGAGCACTTGCGTCAATATGGTTGCGCCTGCCGCTCCCGCTACGCCCCAGCCGAATACTTTGATGAACAGCAAGTCAAGCGCAATGTTCATTGCCGTCGATACGAGCAAAAACAAAAGCGGAGTGAAGGAATCGCCGATACTGCGCAAGATGCTGATGATAAAGTTGTAGAAAAGTTGTGCGATTATGCCAAGGAAAATCACGAGGCAATACGTGTACGCCGCTTGGAATACGGCGGGGTTCTGCTCGGTGACGTTTACCCACGCAAGCATAGGCTTGATGCAAAACACCGACACCAACGTCAATATCACGGTGATTATTCCGCAAAGAATGAACTGCGTGGCAAAGGATTTGCGTACGCCTGCCTCGTCGTGAGAGCCGAATTTGCTTGAAAGTACGACGCAAAAACCTGCCGTGCATCCGAATGCGAACTGCATAAAGATGAACACGAGCGGCGAAGTGTCGTTGACTCCCGCAACTTCGTCCGCACTCAACGTCTGTCCGCAGATGGCGGCGTCGGAGAGTATGTAGAGTTGTTGCAAGAGATAGGACACGATTATGGGCAGGGTGAATTTGACGATAACCTTGATTATCGAGCCTTGCGTGAGGTCAATCTGTCCGAAAAGAGATTTTATTTTGTCCGCAAAGGACGGTTTTTTCTTGATATCTGCATTGTCCATATAGGTTTTCTCGTTCGTTTCGTTCAACGGATATTGCATTATATTTGTATTGCATATTGCTGTCAAGCGTTTTGAAAAAAGTGAGATGGCAAAATTTTGTAAGCAAATTGCGCAGAGCGTTTGTATCGATTGCGCCGTACCGTTATATTGATCGCATCGAGCCGTTATTTTGATTGCGCCGCACCTAAATGTTCGCGCCCGTTATTTATTGATTCGTGTGCGTACGCGCACGCGAGAGCGTACGAAAAGAGGAAAAAAAATCGGCAAATTAAAAAGACTTTTTGTAGGTTATTTTCGTCTGAAAAATACCCATCGTGTATCCGTAAAAATTTTTTAGATAAAAATGCAAAATAGTGTCGAATTTCGTTTGACAGAGGCGATTTTTTTTGGATATAATGCCCATATCATTTAAGAGCAAACCAAATCGCAACGCACAACTTGCGGAATACGGATTCCGCACACACCACTACATATTGTGGCAAAGGAGCGCGCTATGAAGATTTTGGAGGAGCGCATCTTGAGGGACGGCAAGGTCAAGCCTGGCAACGTCCTCAAGGTCGGCGGATTTCTCAATCATCTTATTGATCAACAACTGTTGGACGAGATCGGCAAGGAAATTTCTGCGCTCTTTTGCGGACAAAATATAACCAAAATTCTGACAATCGAAGCATCGGGGATAGCCATAGCGTGCGCTGCAGCGCACTATGTGCAAGCGCCGGTGCTTTTTGCTAAGAAAAGTAAGACCATAAATATATCCTCGGACTGCTACTGCGCCGAGGTTTATTCTTTTACGCACCAAGTGACGAAGGTGATTATGGTCGAGAAAGATTATATTTCCGCAGACGACAGAGTGCTTATCGTTGACGACTTCCTTGCAAACGGAGCGGCTATCAACGGACTTATGAGTATCGTGGAGCAAGCGGGCGCTACGCTCGTGGGGTGCGCGGTCGCTATCGAAAAAGGTTTTCAGAGCGGCGGCGACGCATTAAGAGCGAAGGGCGTGAACGTCCAAAGCCTCGCGCTGATCGACAGTATGGACGATCAAGGTCACATAGTTTTCAGACACTGACGTAAATTTGCGCCAAAACGGCGTGAATATAGACACTAAAACGCCTAACGGCAAAATTAAAGGAGAAACGTATGAAAAAGAAAGTATTTGCACTCGTGCTTTGCTTGGCTCTCGTAACCGCTTTGGTTATCGGTTTGGTCGCTTGCGGCAACAACAGAGACGACGACGTCGAAATCGTCAAATTGCCCTCTTGCGATATCGACGCACCCGATTATTCGAATCTCGTCATTCCGTCCGATTTCAAGATTGGCATGCTTTGCTTGCACGACGAGAACTCTACTTACGACAAAAACTTCATCAATGCAATGCACACCGTGCAAAAAGAGTTTAATCTCTCCAACGATCAAGTTATTATCGAAACAGGCGTACCCGAAGACGAAACTTGCTACACGAAGGCAGTTAAACTTGCAAACGACGGATGCAACGTTATTTTTGCAGACTCTTTCGGCCACGAAAACTATATGATCAGAGCCGCAAAGCAATATCCCAACGTACTCTTTGCTCACGCAACCGGCACGCAAGCGGCAGGTGAGAATCTTCCGAACTTCGTCAATGCGTTTGCATCCATTTACGAAGGCAGATTCCTTGCAGGCGTTGCAGCAGGTCTTAAACTCAACGAAATGATCGAAAACGGCGATATCACCGCACAACAAGCAAAAATGGGCTACGTCGGTGCATTCACTTACGCAGAAGTTATCTCCGGTTATACCTCTTTCTATCTCGGTGCAAAATCCGTTTGCCCCTCCGTCACGATGGACGTAACCTTCACGGGAAGCTGGTATGACGTAACGAGAGAAAACAACGCGGCAACAAGCCTTATCAATAAAGGTTGCGTGCTTATCAGCCAACACGCAGACTCCATGGGCGCGCCCAACGCTTGCGAAGAAAAGGGCGTTCCCAACGTTTCGTACAACGGTTCGACCGTAGAGGCTTGCCCCAACACATTCATCATCTCTTCGAGAATCAATTGGGCACCTTACTATAGATATCTTATCGCAAAAACAGTAAAAGGCGAGAAGGTCGATAAAGACTGGGTCGGAACCCTTAAGAACGGCGCAGTGGAACTCACCGACCTCGGCGGAAAAGCAATGGCAAAAGGTACTGTCGACAAAATCGTCGAAGTGCGCAATCAACTCTTGAACGGCACGCTCCACGTTTTTGAAACAGACAAGTTCACCGTTAACGAAACTCATCTTACAACAAAAGTCGTCAACGGAAACGAAGTCGTCGCTAACGGCTACTTTGCAGAATCCTCCTTCCGTTCCGCTCCTTATTTCGACATCGAAATCGACGGTATCACGTTGCTTACTCGCGTTTACAACAAGGACGATTATCAAGAAATCTAATAAGTGATCGAATTATCGGATAAGCGAGCGACGCTCGCTTATCCGATACACTTTTTTAGCACCGTAGGGTGCTTTAACTCTTTTTTCGGAGGTCATACAATGAGCGACATCATTGTTGAAATGAAAAATATTACCAAGAGATTCGGAAGCGTAGTCGCCAACTCAAACGTCGATTTCGACGTGCGAAAAGGCGAAATTCTTGCCGTGTTGGGAGAGAACGGCAGCGGTAAAACGACGCTTATGAATATGCTCGCGGGCATATATTTTCCCGATGAAGGGCAAATCTTCGTGAACGGAGAGGAAGCCGTCATTAAATCGCCAATCGACGCATTCAGATATAAAATCGGCATGATTCACCAGCACTTCAAACTCGTCGATTTGTTTACCGCTTGCGACAATATTATTCTCGGTGAAAAATTCGAGTTCGATTTCAAAGGCGAAAGCGAGAAAATCAAAAACGAAAAAACAGACGATGCCAAATCCAGATTTTTGGCTGTTTTGAAATATATTGCGTTGCCGTTTAGGGCATTCGGCGCATACGTTAAATTCGATTATCTGAAAAGAAACAGAGCGAAAAAACTTCAAGAAGTCGTGGATAAATACGGATTTAACCTCGATTTGTCAAGAAAAGTGTACGACTTGTCCGTTTCAGAAAAACAAACGGTCGAGATTATCAAAGTGCTGTATCGAGGTGCGGATATTCTCATTCTCGACGAGCCGACCGCAGTGCTGACTCCGCAGGAAATTCAAAAACTCTTCGACGTGTTGCGCAAAATGAGAGAGGACGGCAAATCCATCATCATCATTACACACAAACTCAACGAAGTTAAGGAAATCAGCGACAGAGTGGCGGTGCTTCGCAAAGGCGAACATATCGCAACCGTAAATACGAAGGATACGAGCGAGCAACAACTCACCGAAATGATGGTGGGCGAAAAAGTGGAACTTGCAATCAACAGAACCGTGCCACATGATACGAAAAGGCGTCTTGTCGTTGAAAATCTCACCTGTAAAAACAGAGAAGGTATGTACGCTCTCACGGACGTTTCGTTCAATCTCTATTCGGGCGAGATTCTCGGCGTTGCCGGTATTGCGGGAAGCGGTCAGAAAGAAATGCTCGAATCCATTGCGGGGCTCGTGCACCTCGAAAACGGTGATATCAGATATTTCGACCCCAAAGAAAACGAGCAGGAAGTGGATTTGCGCTCAAAAACTCCCGTGCAAATCAGAGAACTCGGCGTCAGGCTCTCGTTTGTGCCGGAGGACAGACTCGGTATGGGACTCGTGGGCAGCATGAACCTCGTTGATAATATGATGCTCCGCTCGTACAGCAAAGGACACTCGATGTTCGTCGACAGGCACGCACCGAAAGACTTGGCCGAAACTATCGTGCACGATCTGGAAGTTTCTACGCCGTCGGTCAAAACTCCCGTAAGACGTCTGTCCGGCGGTAACGTGCAAAAGGTGCTCGTCGGGCGCGAAATCGCGGCTTCTCCGACCGTGCTTATGGCAGCGTATCCCGTAAGAGGACTGGATATTAACTCATCTTACGTCATCTATAATCTTCTCAATCAACAGAAAGAAAAGGGCGTTGCAGTCGTATTCGTGGGTGAAGACCTCGACGTTTTGCTCGCACTTTCGGATAGAATCCTCGTTATGTGCGGCGGAAAAGTCAGCGGTGTCGTCGATGCGAGAAATACGACAAAAGAACAAATCGGTATGCTTATGACAAAGATGCCCGATAACGTCGAAGTGTTCGACGATTACAACACCGAAACGGAGGAAAACAACAATGACTAAAACCGTCAGAGAACCTCTTTTCCACCTAGTAAAAAGAACGGATAGCAATCCCAAAAGAGCGTGGCTCATTCGTATTGCCGCTTTCGTGATATCCGTCCTTTTGTGCGCAATCGTCACGGTTGCCGCCACAAAAGAAAGTATGGGATTCTTCTTCAAACACTTCTTCCAAGGTATTTTCGGATCGGGAATGCAAGTGTGGGACGCATTGCGCGAAACCGCCATTCTTCTTTTGCTTGCGCTTGCCGTTACTCCGTGTTTCAAAATGAAGTTTTGGAATATCGGCGGTGAGGGACAAGTGCTTATGGGCGCTCTCGGCTGCGCCGTTATAACCTACTTCTTGGGCGGTAAAGTCGACAATGCAGGTGCGATTATTCTTGCTTTCATCGTTTCGCTTGCTTTCGGTATGGCGTGGGCGGTCATTCCCGCTTTGTTTAAAGCAAAATGGAACACCAACGAAACGCTTTTGACTCTTATGATGAACTATATCGCAACTTGCCTTGTCAGTTATTTCATAAAATCGGTCAAACCGAACGGCACCGGTGAGTTGTCGTTCACGCAAGGCGTCGTTCCCCCAATTGCCAATAACGAATATATTCTTACGATTTTGATCGTCGTAGTTATAACCGTTCTCATGGCGATTTATCTGAAATATAGCAAACACGGCTACGAACTCACCGTCGTCGGTGAAAGCCCGAATACCGCTCGCTATATCGGTATTAACTCGAAAAAAGTCATTATAAGAACGCTTCTTCTTTGCGGAATGCTGTGCGGTATCGCCGGCTTTATTCTGGTTTCCGTCAAAAACTATTCAATCAATAGCTCGACGGTCAACGGCAGAGGCTTCACTGCGGTTTTGGTGTCGTGGCTTGCTCACTTCAATCCTCTTGCAATGGCACTTACGGCCTTCCTCGTCGTGTTTATTACCAACGGCTCGAGCGAGGTCGGCACTTACGGAAGACTCGGCACTTCCTATCCTTCGGTTATGACGGGTATATTCTTCCTTTGCATAATCGCAACCGAGTTCTTTATCAACTACAAAGTCGTGCTCAAACACTCACTTGTCGGCAATAAATTCAAACTTGCTTCCGTCGTCACAAAAGCATACGTTCAGGACGGCGGGACGGAAGAAACGCCCTCGGTCGTAACCGAATCTGCCAATAATGAAACGAATGTCGGCGAGGACTCCGTTTCAGTGTCGTTAAGCGACGAAACGAAGGAGGAAAAGTGATATGGTTGAAATGATAGTTCAGGCAATCAGAATCGGCGCGGTGTTCCTGTTTGGTTCAACGGGCGAAACGCTCATCGAAAAATCCGGTCACCTCAATCTAGGTATCCCGGGTACTATGTGCCTCGGCGCGGTTGGCGGATGCATCGGCGCAAACCTTGCGTATAACGGCGGCGCAAGCGACTTTGGCGTTATCCTTATGGCAATCCTTATGGCTATGCTGTTTGCCGGATTTATGGGGCTGATATACGGATTCTTCACGATTACGCTCAGATGCAATCAGAACGTCACCGGTCTTACGCTCACGACTCTCGGCACGGGCGTGCTCGGATTCTGGGGCAGAATGATGGCAAAAAAGGACATTGCCTTCGTGCGTGCAAGCAAATGCTTTACCGCTCCGATGTTCGGCAAGGTCGGGAACGACGCTTTCTCGCAAATTTTCCTCTCGCACGGCACGCTGATTTATCTTTCGCTCATCGTGGCAATCGTCGTCGCTTTCGTGTTGAGAAAAACGAGAAAAGGTCTTTCACTCTCGGCTGTGGGTGAAAACCCTGCGGCGGCTGACGCTGTCGGTATAAACGTTACGGGATACAAGTACACCGCTTGCGTGCTCGGTGCGGCAATTGCGGGTATCGGCGGTGCATGCTATATCCTCACTTGCACGAGAGGCTCGCTCGAATACGTCGTTGACGCATTCGGTTGGCTTGCGGTTGCGCTCGTAATATTCTCGCTGTGGAGACCGGGGCTCGGTATTATCGGCTCGTTTATTTTCGGTATCCTTTATATCGTGGCCTCTTACGACGTTATTCCGACCTCGCTTGCAGGCAAAGAAATCGTGCAAATAATCCCGTATGCAGTCACCGCACTCGTGCTTATAATCATATCTTTCTTCAATAAGCGCGAAACGCAGCCGCCTGCGGCACTCGGTATGTCGTATTTTAGAGAAGACAGATAATATACCGTATCTCTCGGAAGTGCTAAAACAAAAAATCCCTTGCATTTGCGAGGGATTTTTAATATCGATTATTAATCTACGTATTTGTTCGTTATTCTTCGAATTTTTCAACCGTGATGCCGGCTTCGTCGAAAAGTTGCATCGAAAATTCGTCGGGGTAGGGATGTTTGTACCCGTCGCGCTTTATGCCGCTGTTGATGATAAGTCTCGTGCAGATTGTGCATGGTTGGTGCGTGCAGTAAAGCGTTGCTCCGTCAACGGATATGCCGAGTTTTGCCGCTTGGACTATTGCGTTTTGCTCCGCGTGTACGGCGTAGCATTTTTCCGCGCAAGTGCCGCTCTTTATGCCGAGTTTGTCTCGCATACAATAGCCTTTGTCGCGGCAGTTGAGTATGCCTGCGGGGGCGCCGTTGTAACCCGTGGTCAATATGCGCTTGTCCTTGACGATTATCGCTCCTATCGCTCGGCCTTCTCTTGCGCAACTCGTCCAGGTGGAAACGAGCTGTGCCATATCCATAAATCTTTTGTCCCAATCGTTCATATCTTACTTCCAAAAGTTTTGTTATTTATATAATAACAAGCAAAACAAGTCGTGTCAATTGCGAAGCGAAAATTGGCCGTTTTGCTCGTTTTTCGCACTTGCAACGCAGGACGTTTTGAACGCTTTGACGGTCATATTGCAAAATATCGCATTTTTCAACATCGTCGGCTGAAAAATCTGCCTAAAAATCAAAAAAAAAATTGCATAATATATTGACATTTGGCAACCTATGGTATAAACTGTTAGCAATCAAGCAGAAAGACTGCTAAAATATTTAGTTCATACTCGACAACGGAGGCATAATATGATTAAACCATTGTTTGACAAGGTTGTTATCAAGGCAATCGAAACAGATGAAAAAACCGCTAGCGGAATCGTTCTTCCCGGCGCGGCAAAAGAAAAACCGCAACTTGCAAGAGTTATCGCAGTCGGCCCGGGCGGCACTATCGACGGCAACGACGTCAAAATGCAAGTGAAACCGGGCGATACCGTTCTTTATAGCAGATATGCAGGCAGCGAGTTTAAGATTGACGGTGAAGAAGTGATCATCGTAAGTCAATCGGATATTCTCGCAATCGTTGAATAAGGAGGCTGTTTATGGCAAAGCAATTCAAGTATGGCGACGACGCAAGAAAGGCTCTCGAAGCGGGCGTCGACGCATTGGCAAATACCGTTAAAATTACACTCGGCCCGAAGGGCAGAAACGTCGTTCTCGACAGACCTTACGGTGCTCCGCTCATCACCAACGACGGCGTGACCATCGCAAAGGACGTCGTGCTTTCAGACCCGTTTGAAAATATGGGTGCGCAAATCATTCGCGAAGTCGCAACCAAGACCAACGACGTTGCGGGCGACGGAACTACCACGGCATCCGTTCTTGCGCAGGCTATCGTCAAAGAGGGCTTGAAGAACGTTGCGGCAGGCGCAAACCCGATGGTGCTTAAACGCGGCATTATGAAGGCTACGGAAGCCGCCGTCGAAGAACTCAAAAAGATAAGCAAGGACGTTGAGGATAAAACCGCTATCGCACAGGTCGCTTCCATCTCCGCAAGCGACGAGAAAATCGGTCAACTCATTTCCGACGCTATGGAAAAGGTCGGCAAAGACGGCGTGATCACCATCGAGGAAGGCAAGGCTATGACCACCGAACTCAACGTGGTGGAAGGTATGCAATTCGACAGAGGATACGTTTCTCCCTATCTCGTCACCAACACCGACAAGCTGTCTGCCGAACTCGACAACCCCGTCATCCTCATCACGGATAAGAAAATCAGCAATATTCAGGAACTTCTTCCGCTTCTCGAACAAGTGCTCAAAAACGGCTTGAAACTCCTCATCATCTCCGACGATATCGAGGGCGAGGCGCTCACGACTATCATCGTCAACAAACTCAAAGGCGTGTTCAACGTCGTTGCGGTCAAAGCCCCCGGATTCGGCGACAGAAGAAAGGCGTATCTCGAAGATATCGCAATCCTCACGGGCGGCACTTATATCTCAAGCGACCTCGGCTACGAACTCAAAGACGTTACGCTCGATATGCTCGGCAGAGCAAAATCCGTGCGCGTTGACAAGGACAATACCACTATCGTCGGCGGATTCGGTGCGCAAGAGGATATTGCGGCAAGAGTTGCCTCTATCCGCGCTCAAATCGCAGAATCCACGTCCGAATACGATAAGGAAAAACTCCAAGAGCGTGTTGCAAAACTCGCAGGCGGCGTTGCGGTTATCGGCGTAGGCGCGGCAACAGAAGTCGAAATGAAAGAGAAGAAACTCCGCATCGAAGACGCTCTCAACGCAACTCGCGCGGCTGTCGAAGAAGGCATCGTTGCAGGCGGCGGCACAGCATTGCTCTCAATCGTCCCCGCAGTCAAGAAGGCTTGCGCAAAACTCGAAGGCGACGAGGCAACAGGTGCTAAAATCGTGCTTCGTGCTCTCGAAGCGCCCGTCCGTCAAATCGCCGCAAACGCAGGCATCGACGGCGGTATCGTCGCAAACACCATTATGTCCGCAAAGAAAGCCAACTACGGCTTCGACGCTCAAAAAGAAGTCTACTGCGATATGGTCAAAGCAGGTATTCTCGACCCGACCAAAGTCACTCGTAGCGCACTTCAAAACGCCGCATCCGTCGCATCCACTTTGCTCACGACCGAAAGCCTCGTGACAGATATCAAAGAGCCTGTTGTGGCTAATGCCGCAGCACCTTCTCCCGAAATGTACTAAAACTTCGCTAAACAGCGAATAACTGCGTCAGAGCCTCGCACTCAAACAGTCACACGGCTGAAAACCGTCGCTAAGGCATCGGGAAAACACATAAATGAGTTTTTCCGAGAGCCTTGCTTGATTTTCAGCCTGCTAACCGTGCAAGTCATCTTTTCTCTCAAAACAAGATAAGAAATGACTAAAATCACAGTTCCGAACGATGCCTTGCTTGGTGTAAAATGATAAAGTACGCTCCTGTCTGTTTGCGAGGCTCTTTCTTGTTCTTCATCTGTTTAGCGAAGTTTTAGGTGATAGTGTATTTTCGCATTATGCATCGATTTAGAGCGCTTTTACAAGACTGAAACTCTTTGTGAATAACTGCGTCAGAGCCTCGCACTCAAACAAGTCCGTACGGCAAGTACGCTCCTGTCTGTAGGGGGGGGTTCCTTGTTCTTCATCTGTTTAGCGAAGTTTTAGGTGATAGTGTATTTTCGCGTTATGCATCGATTCATTGCGCTTTTACAAAACTAAGTTTTAGATATTTTATAAATCGTGCAAATAGTGCCGTCATTTGCATGGACAAAGCAAGTGATATAGTGAAACAGTGGTTTAGTTTTTGTCCGCTTCGCGTGCGTAGCACATTTCACCAAACAATCGGGCGTGCGAAATTGTGGTAAGATTTTTTATCCGTGTTTGATTTGAGAGCCCACCCAAAATTATTCATTATACATTATTAATTATTAATTAACTCCGTGCATATCGTTTAGTATGCGAAAAATGGCGAAAGAGAATATAATCGTCGTGTGCACGATAGTGCTGTGTATTATGCTTACGCTGACGCTATGTATTTCCTTTTCGGAGGGTGGGTTGCTTGGCGTGTTCAACAAGGTCGACACCAAAGCGCAGACCGTTTGGGCGATTGCGTGCGGCGGATACTCGGATATGAAAATCGCAAGGCAAAGCGCAGGACTCGTCAAGTCAAAGGGCGGTGCGGGATACGTCGAAAAGGGCGATACCATCGAAATCGTTTACGCCGTTTATAAGAGCGAGGACGAGGCAAACGCCGTGCTTGCAAAACAGTCTGACAAAAGCCTTTACGTCAAAAAATACGAGATTGCAAAGGGCAGTTTCAAGTGGTGCAAAGACGAAATGAAAAGTGCGGTGGACGACGCGCTCAAATACTTCGATACGGCGTTTGAGGTTATGTTCGAGTGCTCGGATTCGCTCAACGAAGGCAGTATGAGTATTTCCGACACAAAAAACAAAATTAAGGTTTTATATGCGCAAATAGAAGATATAAAGTCCGAGTTCTATCAAAAAGTAGAAAATTACGATAATGAGGAAATCACTCAAATCAAACTCGGATTGGTGACGACTCTCGCGCTTTTGGATAATATAGATTTTTCAAAAAACGAGGCGCAAACCGCATCTTCCATACGATATCAACTCGTGCAAACGGTGCTTTGCAGACAAGCCCTTATGAACGCTTTGTAAATAAATATTTATTCTTGCCATATCCGTCGTTTTGGTTTATAATAACTTTTATGGCATATACATCTTTATATCGTAAATATCGTCCCGATACTTTTGACAAGGTTATCGGGCAGGATCATATCGTCCGTACGCTACGCAACCAAATTGCGCACAACAACGTCGGACACGCCTACATTTTTACGGGCACGCGCGGCACGGGCAAGACTTCCGTTGCCAAAATTTTTGCGCGTGCGGTAAACTGCCTTTCTCCGCTTCCCGACGGTTCGCCGTGCGGCAAGTGCGCAAATTGCGTCGAACTTGCTTCCAACTCGAATTTCGATATTCTTGAAATCGACGCGGCTTCCAACAACTCGGTCGATCAAATCAGAGAACTCACCGACAAAATCGGCTTTCCGCCAACGGTGGGCAAATATAAGGTGTATATCGTAGACGAAGTTCATATGCTCTCCAAGGCGGCGTTCAACGCGCTTTTGAAAACTTTGGAAGAGCCGCCGTCGCACGCCATTTTCATTCTTGCGACGACGGAGATTCATCAAATCCCCGCAACGATACTTTCAAGATGCTTGCGCTTCGATTTCAGGCTCGTTCCAAACGGCGTGATTGCAAAACGTATCCGCTATATTTTTGACGACATCGGCGTGAAATACGAGAGCGCGGCGGTTGATCTTATTGCTTCCGCAGGAGCAGGAAGCGTGCGTGACGCGCTTTCAATTGCCGATATGTGCGTGAGTTATTGCGACTCAAACGTGACGTACGAGGGTGTTCTCGAAGTGCTCGGAGCGGCAGACCCGAAAAAACTGCAATCGCTTGCAACCGCTATTGCGGACGGCAATACCGACAAGGCGCTCGAAGAAGTGGCAAATCTCTGCGATTTAGGAAAGAGTGTGCCTATTCTTGCGCAGGATCTTGCAACGCTGTTCAGGAACGTTTTGTATATAAAGAACTGCTCGTCGGCAAAGAGTTTGCTCGCACTGCCCGAGGCTATTTATTCCGCTCTTGCCGAGATAGCAAAGAAGTACTCGACGGAAAAGTGTATGGGTATTATGAAGATAATGTCCTCTCTCGAAGGGGAGTTCAGATACAGCGCGCAGCACCGCATACTGTTTGAGGCTGCCGTCGTGCTTGCCTCTTGCGGCGGAGATAGAGACGTCAAGGTCGAGGAGTTGCAATTGCGAGTCGCCCGACTTGAAAAAATGCTTGCAAACGCGAGGAAATCGGATTTTGAGTCGGCACCTGTCGTGACGGATGCGAGGCAGGTGTGGCTCAGAGTAGCATCCGAACTTCGACAAAACGGATACACGCTGCTTGCGCTGTCCACTCAAGACGCGCAGTTCGATATGAACGACGACGAGTATCACGTCAAGGTCGCAGACGCTGCAACGCTTAACTTGCTTGACGACAAGAAAAATCGTGACGCGATAAATGCCGCGTTCAAAAACGTGGATTCGCATCGCAGACTTGTCATCGAAACCGAACGCCATCTCGACGAGGACAAGGCTTTGCCGTTTGTCAAAGAGATGTTCGGCTCGCTTTTGGAAATAAAATAACGCGGTTTTTAGGGCGCGTCGCGCTCGAAGCATAACACAAAATATAAACATAAATCATTTGGAGGAACAACAATGGGATACGGCGGATTTGGCGGCGGTAATATGCAACAACTTATGAAACAGGCTCAAGCAATGCAAAGAAAATTGCAAGAGGCTCAACAAGAAATAGCGGAAACCGAAATCACGGGTAGCGCGGCAGGCGGTATGGTGGAAGTGACCATCACGGGTGACAAAACTCCCGTTTCCGTGTCAATCAAGCCCGAGGCGGTTGACCCCGACGACGTCGAAATGCTCGAAGATATGATTCTTGCCGCACTTAACGACGCAAATCAGCAAGCGGACAAACTCTCAAAAGACCTTCTCGGCCCGATGGGTGGCGCGGCAGGACTGTTTTGATGAGAATATAAAATAAAAGCTTTGCCGCTTGGAGAATTAATAATTAATAATGAAGTATATCGAACCGCTTGCAAGGCTTATTGCACAACTTTCAAAACTTCCGTCCGTCGGTGAAAAAACGGCGGCACGTTATGCGTACGCAATTCTCAATTCTCCCGAAGAAGAAGTCAACGAACTCGTCGACGCTATTCGCGAGGTCAAACAAAACGTGCATTTCTGCAAAATATGCGGAAACTACACCGAAAACGAGATTTGCGATATCTGCGCAACTCGCAAACCTACCACGATTTGCGTCGTCAAAGAACCGAAAGATATCGTCGCGCTTGAAAAAGTCAAAGACTTCAAGGGCGTATATCACGTTTTGGGCGGAGTGATTTCTCCCATGGAGCATATCGGCCCGAACGATATTCGCATCAAAGAATTGCTCTCTCGTCTTGACGGCGTTGAAGAAGTTATTCTCGCAACCAATCCCGACGTCGAAGGCGAAGCAACCGCAATGTATATCGCGCGTCTTATCAAGCCCATGGGCATCAAAGTCACTCGTATCGCACGCGGATTGCCCGAGGGTAGTGTGATTGAGTATGCGGATGAGAGTACTTTGTCGCGCGCCCTCTCCTCCCGAATCGAGTTGTAAGCGCGCTATTGAGCGAATAACTGCGTCAACGCCCTTTTGTTCACCTGTCACGTACGATTCAGTACGCTGGGCAGGTTCGCAAAAGGGCGTTTCCTTGTTCTTCATCTCAATATCGCGCTTACAACTCGATTCGGTTTTTTTTATTGTGTTGGACGGTTTCACAGTCCTATGCGGACTTAATATTTTTTCACGCTTACAACTCGATTCGGATATATAAAATACTTGCCGTTCAATTTGATTTGAAATGACGAAAGCACCGTTTTATGCGGTGCTTTCGTGTGTATAAACGTATCGTTCGTGCAAAAAGAAGAGAAATCAGCCGATGACGGAATGAATGAATTTGTCAAAGGCTTGTTGACCTTGTTCGTCGTTTTTGAACACTGCGGTCGTGTCGAGAATCTTCTCGCAAACGTCGTTGATATAGTCGGTGACGGCATTGCCTGCAACCTCGTCCGAACACGCCGTGCCGTTGTCTACGACAAGTTGAGTTATCATGCCGAGATGCTTGTGCAAGGGGTGAGTTTCATCGGCAAGCGCTTTGAAATCGAGGGCGGTTTTGCCTGTGAGGATATCGCGGATTTGCGACATTTCGTTTGCAAGTCTGCCGGGCAAAATAAACAAGCCCATAACCTCGATTATGCCTATCGACTCTTGCTTGATGTTGTGGAGGTCTTTGGCGGGGTGGAAGATTCCGAAGGGGTGCGCTTCGTCGGTGCGGTTGTTGCGGAGAATCAAATTGAATTGATATTCGCCGTCGTCGTTGATTGACAATATGGGGGTGATTGCGTTGTGTTGCACCTTTTCGCCGTCCTTTTGCGTGGAGCAAAGCACGTTGACGCTCTCGTCGGAATATTCGTCCCAAGCGCGTCTGAATTTGTTTGCGACTTCGAGGGCTTGTTTTCTGTTTTTGCTTTCGATTCGCACGATAGAGTTGTACCAGTCAACCACCGAAACGTTGACGTCGGAGTATCCGCCTGCCTTGAAATATCTGCGTGCGGGGCGAGTGAAAACGGGCAGGACTTTTTTGCCGCCTTGATAGTGATCGTGAGCGAGGATAGAACCTCCGACTATGGGGAGCGCCGCGTTTGAACCGATAAAGTAGTGCGGGAACATATCGACGAAATCCGCCATTCTGGCAAACGTCGAATCGCTTACGCACATAGGGCGATGCTCTTTGCAAACCGCAATGACGTGCTGATCGAAGTATCTGTACGGGGAGAACTGCATAAACCAGTTTTCGCCGTCAAGTTCAAAGGGGATTATTCTGATATTCTGCCTTGCGGGCATAGCGGCGTTGCCCGAGAATCCAAGCATATTTTCGCACAATACGCATTTGGGATATCCCGTCTTTGCCTCTTTTGCAAGGCGCACCTGTTCGGGCGTTTTTTCGGGCTTTGAAAGGTTGATCGTAACGACGATATTGCCTCTCGTGCCGTCGTGTTGCCAGACTATGTTTTTCTCAAAATCTTTGCATCTCAAATAAAGGCTGTCGTATCCGAGTTTGCAAAGGAAGTCGCACGCCTTGTCGACGCCGTTGTAACTTGCCTCGTCGTCGAACATTTCCACGACGTCGGAGGGAGAGGGCATGACGAGCCCCATAAGTTTGGTTTCAAAATTGGCTTTCGAGTTCTCGTCGACGATTTTTTTGCGCACGGCGAAATCCGAAAGCGCGCTCATAACCTCGTAAATATCGTACGAGCCGAGTTTCGCTTCCGCGCAGGGTTCGCTCAATCCGAGAGCGTCCAAAAGTTGATTTTGGGCGTATATCGCGTTCAAATCGCTCAAATACAGTTTGTTTTGGGCATAATCCAAAAGCCTTGCAACGTTTTGTTTTGCAATTTCTTCAAAAGAAATCCTTGGCATAAAATCCTCCAAAAGAGTATCTGAAATTTTGACGAACACATTATACCATACGCAGTTTTGCAAGGCAAGTCGAAAATGCACTGCTCTGTGAGGTTTTTTTGCGGTTTTTTCGGCGTCGCGGGGCGCTTATTTATCGGTGCTCGTGAGCAATTGTCTTGCAATGCGCAAGGTTGTGTGTTACAATATAGTATACTATATGCTAAAAAAGGATATCGACTATGTATATCGATGATTTGAAAGCAAAGAAACTGAGCGACGTTTGCGTCGATCTCTACGGAGAGGCAACAGCCGAGCATACCGACAGATTCAACGAACTCGTCAAAATGCACAAAGACATTTTCAATACTGCCGACGTTGAATTTTTCTCGTCTCCGGGAAGAATCGAAATCGTGGGAAATCACACCGACCATAACGGCGGAAAAGTGCTTTGCGCCGCTATCAACGTGGATACGCTCGCAAGTGTGTCGTCAAGAAGCGACGGTATAATCGAAGTTAAATCAAAAGGCTATCCGATGCTTCGCGTGGACGTGAGCAAGCCCGACTTTTCGGTGAGCGAAATCGGCACTTCGACCGCTCTTATCAAAGGCGTGGTGGATTATTTCAAGCGTTCGGGTAAAAACGTGGGCGGATTCAGCGCGTGTATGACTTCTTCCGTTCCCAAGGGCGCGGGCGTGTCCTCGTCGAGTTCGTTTGAACTTGCGATTGCCGAAATCCTCAACGATATGTACAACGGCGGCTCGATCGATCCCATATTCAAGGCAAAAGCCTCGCAATACGCCGAAAACACGTTCTTCGGCAAGCCCTGCGGTCTTATGGACCAAAGCGCAATCGCCCTCGGCGGCGTAAACCTGATAGACTTTGCATCGTTTGACGATCCGCTCGTCGAAAAGGCGCATTGGGCGTTCAAAGATCTCGACATATACGTCATCGCTACGGGCGGCGATCACAGCGATCTCACCGACGACTACGCCGCAATTCCGCACGAAATGAAAGAGGTGGCTGCGTGCTTCGGCGCAAAACTGCTCCACGAGATCTCTCCAGAAAAATGGGAGCGCGACAAAAAAAATATCGTCGGCAAGGTGAGCGAGAGAGCGTACCTTCGCGCAGAACACTTCTTTGAGGAGAACGCGCGCGTTGAAAACGCCGTCAAGGCAATCGACGAGAGCGACGAGGAAGCGTTCCTTGCAATCGTAAACGAATCGGGATTGAGTTCTCGATACAAACTTCAGAATACCTATTCGCCTGCGGGCAAGAATCACAATCTTGAAAATGCGCTCGACAGAGTGGTGAAGATTCAGGGCGTCGTGGCTTCTCGCGTGCACGGCGGCGGCTTTGCAGGCACGATTCTCGTGTTTGCTCAAAAGAAAGAAAGCGGCGTCGAACCTGCTCTCAAGGTTATGTTCGGTGACGAAAACGTTTTCAAACTCGCAATCCGCCAAAGCGGTGCGACAAAAATCGAATTGGGGGAATAAATTATGTTAGGATACGTTTTATCGACGGCGTCGGACCCCAGAGTCGCTTTTTCAATCGGCAATCTTACCGTGCAATGGTACGGCTTGCTCATCGTGTGCGGTATGCTCCTCGGACTTCTCTATGCGTGTTGGCAGGCAAAACGAGTGGGACTCACCTCGGACGACGCGGTTGAATTGTTCTTGTGGCTAATTCCGCTTGCAATCGTATTTGCAAGACTTTTGTACGTCATTCCGCGCGCAGACGAATATTTCGGAAACAACGGACTCGAAGGCTGGGATAAATTCGTCAATATCATTGCCGTTTGGAAAGGCGGCATAACCATAATCGGCGGACTCGTGGGCGGACTTCTCGGCGCGGTGTTTTTCACGCTCCGTCACAAAAAACAGACCAACTATCTCAACGTCATCGACCTCGTCGTAGTGCCCGTTCTCATCGGTCAAATCATAGGCAGATGGGGCAACTTCGTCAATCAGGAGGCGTTCGGACTTCCTATCACGAACGAGGCGTTGCAATTCTTCCCGTTCGGCGTGTACATAACCGATCCGAGCGGAGTCGAAGGAGAATTTTTGCAAATTGTCAATAATCACATTCGGGCAGGCGGCGGCGGAAACTGGTTCTGCGCAACATTCTTCTACGAGGGAGTGTGGAACACTATCGGCGCGATTTTCTGCGTATGGATGTGGCAAAGAAACTATCAGAAAAAATACCCCGGTATCTTGATGATTTTCTATCTGTTCTGGTATTGCATCGGCAGATTCTGGCTTGAATTTTTGCGTATGGACGCAGTGCCCGTCACCAAGACGGCGTGCCTTATCGTTGCGATTCTTGCGCTTATCGTCGGCGTTTTGTATATCCTTGCACGCACTTCGCGACTTGCGTATCTCGACGTGAGAGGAGTCGCTCAAAACGGTGCGGAGGGAGCGGTGCTCACCGACTATGAAGTGAAAAACTACAAGTTTGTCGGCAAACTCTTTGCGAGCGCCGCAAATCAAGGAGAAAAAGCAGCGGACAAAATATCGGCGTTTTTCGCAACGCTTTTGCTCAAAATCGGATACGTCAGAAAGAGCGAACCCGACTATATCGCAATAGATTTTGATAATACAGAGTATTATCACGTTCCCAAAGACTACAAGCGTAGATTCAACGCAATGAAAAAACAGGACGTTTACGGCGCATAATAACGTCAAACGTCAGGAGTTTCGTATGACAAACAACGGTTATATCACGGAAAGAATCAAAACCAACAACCTCACCCTTCTTACCGACCTTTACCAACTCACGATGATGAACGGTTATCGTCATTGCAATCTCGACGGCAGAAGGGCGGTGTTCGATATCTTCTATCGCGGGAGCGGCGGCTATTCCTACGCAATTGCGGCAGGGCTCGAACAAGCAATAGATTATATACTCAATCTTCATTTCGACGAGAGCGATATCGAGTATTTGCGCTCGCTCAAAATCTTTGACGAGGACTTTTTGAAGGCGCTCAAAGACTTCGAGTTCACGGGAGATATCAAGGCCGTGCCCGAGGGGACGATGGTGTTTCCTTACGAGCCGATACTCACGGTGTCCGCTCCGCTTTGGCAGGCGCAACTCGTGGAAACTGCGCTGTTGACTTTCGTCAATCATCAGACTTTGATTGCAACCAAAGCCGCAAGATTGAAAGAGTGTACGAAGAATAAAATCAGCGAATTCGGACTTCGCAGGGCGCAAGGTCCGGACGCAGGCATCTACGGCGCGCGTGCGGCGTGCATAGGCGGTTGCAGAACGACCTCCAACGTCGTGTCGGGCAAACTTTTCGGGATCCCCGTCACGGGTACGCACTCGCACAGTTGGGTTATGTCCTTTGATACAGAACTCGAAGCGTTTGAAAAATACGCAGAGATTTATCCCGACAACTGCTTGTTGCTCGTGGACACGTACGACACGCTCAAGAGCGGCGTCCCCAACGCAATCAAGGTTTTCGACAAACTCAAAGCGGAAGGGCATAAACCCGTTGGAATCAGGCTTGACAGCGGAGATTTGGCGTATCTGAGCCGCAAAGCGAGAGTTATGCTCGACGAGGCAGGGCATCAGGATTGTTTGATATTCGCAACCAACGACCTTGACGAAGACATACTGCTCGCGCTCAACTCGCAGGACGCGAAAATCGACGTTTACGGCATCGGCACGAAACTTATCACGAGTTATAACAACGCCTCGCTCGGCGGCGTGTACAAACTCTGCGCGCTCGAAGAGAACGGCGTTCTAGTGCCCAAAATCAAGGTGTCAAACAGCCACGAAAAGACCACCAATCCCGGCGTGAAAAAGATCGTGCGTATCTTCAAGGACGGTATGGCGCAAGCGGATTTGATTTGCCTCGAGGACGAAACTTTCGACACTTCAAAACCGCTGACGGTGTTCCATCCCGAGCAGACGTGGAAGAAAACCACCTTCACCGATTATCAACTCAAAGAACTTATGGTGCAGATTTTCAAGGACGGAAAACTCGTGTACGATATGCCGTCGCTCAAAGAAATTTGCGACAGAGAGGACGAGTCGATCGCGTCGTTCTTCCCCGAGTACAGAAGGGTTGTCAACACGCAGGAGTACAAGGTGGACTTGTCGCAAAAACTGTGGGATTTGAAGCGCGAATTGCTCAACAGCGCACACTGATTGCAGATAATCTCGACAGCAAGAAAATCGGCAAATTTTCATTGAAAGTTTTATAAAAACGTACGACGTTATTTTGAAAAGCGAAGGCAAAACCGCCTTCGCTTTTTGCGTAGAGTGAGGTGGTTTTTAGAGTCGGTATTCAATTCTAATTTAAGTGATAATCAATTCATATTTAGAGAGAAAAATCGGTGCGTGTTTTAATATTGCAAGCAGCATGTTTTTTGCAAAAAAAGAGTTTTACGTCGCGAATTATAAACATAAAATATCGTTTTTGCTGACAAATCGACATTTTTCGGCAAAACATTATTCGCCGTTCCAGTGCGATTTTTGCTATATTTTTCATATAAAAATCAAGTCGACCGTTATATAGAAAATAAGTCGTTTCGAGGCAAATATGAAAAAGAAAAAGACACCGAGATTTCCGCTTGCAAGAAAAGGATACGACCGTGATGCCGTGGAGAGTTATATTGCGCTCGAGCAAGCCAAAGCCGACGAGATTCAACTCGAGCAAAGGGAGCGAGTGAACGCACTCAAGCAAGAGAACGAAACGCTTAAATTGCAGGTGGAAACGCTCAAGGGCAGAGAGGAGCAAATCAAACTTGCGCTTGTATCCGCCACGCAAAACGCAGACAGAATGAGCGAGGACGTCAAGCGCAGATATAAGCAGGAACTTGACAGATTGAGGCTGTTCCGCGCCAAGTGGCTCGGTGCGTACGAGCAGATGCGAGAGCGGTATCATTTTGACAAAGACGCACTGAACGTGGAGAGCGTTGCCGTGTCGGTGGAGATCGAACTCAAGAAGTTTTTGGCGCAGGATTTTTCACTCAACAAATGCGTGAGCGAGGATATCATGGAAGCGCACTTCAGACAAGAGGTGGAGCGACTGACCAATCAGCAACTGAACTGCCAAATGAACGTGCAGTCGGAGCAAACGGCAGAGCCGAAAAACACCGACGATTTGAGAGCAAAACTCAAAGAGGCGGAAAACAAGAGAAAGGCGAAAACGTCAGCGGCGTTTTCGATCGAGGACGCACTGAATCCAAAGAACTCGCTTGAAGATAATTTTAATGCCATAAGAGGATGAAACAAAAAGCACGCCCCAAGCGTGCTTTTTGTTTCATCCTCTACAAGAGTGAGCGAGGGAGAACTTAAAATTGAAGTGCCCCTTTCCTCACGTGTTTTGTTTCATCCTCTACAAGAGTGAGCGTGTAGTACTCAAAATTGAAGTGCCCCCTCTTTCCTCAAATTTCCCCTTTCCTCACGTGTTTTCCCTATCGTCGTTCCCCCTCTGCACTCCGTTTGAGGGAACCCACGGCGACCGCGTAGCGGGGGACAACACTCGGTGCTCGCATAGATAAGTATCGCCCCCTTGTTATATCACTGCGCTTTGTGCGCCAGGCGTGGCCAACAACACGGCGCAGTCGCTTGTACTGTTCGTCAAGCTCGA
>URNP01000012.1 GCA_900549225.1 uncultured Eubacteriales bacterium
TCGCATCTGACACAGTTATTCGCACGCGTGCATAGCACGCAAATTGCATTTTTCCGCTTGCGCCGCAGGCGCATATACCAAGCAAGCGATATAGCGAAACTGTGGATTGAGTTTTTATCCCTACTCGAACTGATAGCGTGTATCGATTGCGCGGAGAAATTGCGAGAACAAATGCGGCGAAAGACAACCGCCCTAATGGTTTTCGTTTCTTTTTTGGGGATTCCCACGTCGTTTCACTCCTCTGAATGACACGAGGGGGCGATTGTCGTTGCCACAATGCCGTTTGAGCAATGGAGCGTACTTGAGCGTACGTGACTTGTAAGAAAATCGCATCTGACACAGTTAGGCGCAAAATGGTTTGCTTAATTAATGAGCGCGATATTTTGATGAAGACCAAGGAAGATGCGATTTTCGAACAACGAGCGTACTTGAGCGTACGTGACTTGTGAGAAAATCGCATCTGACGCAGTTATTCGCAAAATAGCGCGCTCATTTTTTGCTGATGATGTTGCCCGTGGCAGGATCAACCAGCATCGCCCAATAATCCACTCCGTCACCGATGAAAGAGACGTAATAATAGTAACTCTCGCGGTCGGCGGTGATGAGTTTGACGTAGATTTCACGCTCGGCTTTGCCTTCGGAATACTCTTTGTCAATCTTGTCTTTGAAGGCTTCTTTTGCTATGTTGACGGCGTCGAGTGCCGACAATTTGCCATCGAGAACGGAGTTGAGTTCTATGTCCGAAGTCACCTCGCCTGCGCTGACGGTTATGGTCTTGGGAACGAAATCGAGTGCGATAGATGCCACAAATTCGCCGCTTATGCCGCATTTAATTTCACCCGAAAGCGTTTTGTCGTCGGAAGATATGACGTACGCCAAAGTTTTGTAATCGTTGCTTTTGAGGGGAACGATCGTGAGTTCGGTGAAATCGCATACGTCCTTTGCGACGCCGTCCGCAATGAAGTTCTTTTCCCGTCTGCCCGTTTCGACGCTGACGGCAAAAAGGTCGCTCTCGCCTGCGTAAAACGCTTCGGTGAGCCTTGAGATATTGTCTTTGCTCTCTCCGTCGCCTTTTTCGTTGCAAGCGCAAAGTGCGACGAGCAAGAGAGTTATGCACAAAATTGAAACCAAAATCAAGCAAGTTTTTCTTCTCATACGCAAAATATACGGCGGAACGATTGCAAATATGCAAAAAAATAATGCAAAAACTCGTTTATCGACTCTTTTTTTTCTTGAATAATGTCTAAATTATGATATAATCATTTATATATTATGAAAATCGTGCGTGCACACATAGGGAGAATAATGTCAGAAAATTCCGAAAAAAACGTCTATATGTCATCCGAAATCGTTGAGGACGACAAGTCCGAGCCGATTTCAGAGGCGCGCTTCGTGACCGATATAAAATGCGGTCTTGCGCAAAAGGACGTCGAAAACAGAATCGCAGAAGGGAAAGTGAACGGCGACACGAACGTAAAGACGAAAAGCGTTTCGCAAATTTTGCGAGAAAATATCGTCACGTTTTTCAATTTCGTATTTATTCTTCTCGCACTTTTGATATTCTTCTTCGTCGACGCAGGAGAAAGTTTCCTTTCGATTATGGGCAATTTCGGATTTATGGTGCTCATAATCTTCAACGCTCTGGTTGGTATTTTCCAAGAATTGAGAGCAAAAAGAACCATCGACAAACTCTCGCTCATCTCTGCCCCAAAAGCAATCGTTTTGCGTGACGGCGAGGAAAAGGAAATTGCCGTCAAGGATATCGTTCTCGACGATTTGACGGTGCTTTCGAGCGGAAGTCAGATTTGCGCGGACGCTATCGTCGTGGAAGGCTCTATCGAAGTCAACGAAAGCCTTATCACAGGCGAACCCGACGCAATTCTCAAAAACCCCGGCGACGAAGTTATGTCGGGAAGTTTCGTCGTGTCGGGCACGGCAAAAGCGCAAGTGGAACACGTGGGCGTTGACAACTTCGCAACCAAAATCAGTTCGGGCGCAAAATATTTCAAAAAACCCAACAGCGAGATTTGGCGCTCGCTTATGTTTATCGTAAAAGTTATGGCAAGCATCATAGTGCCGCTTGGCATCGTGCTGTTCTGCGTAAAATATTTCGTGCAAAACAATCCCGACGAGGCGCAAAAGGTGATAACCACCCTGCTCGGATATAAGATAAGCGCGCACCTCTCCTCCACTATGCTCGGCACTATAGCAACCGTCATCGGAATGATTCCATCGGGACTCGTTGCGCTCTCGTCGACGGTGTTCTGCGTGAGCGTATTGCGACTTTCTCGGCACAAAACGCTTGCTCAAGACCTCTATTGCGTCGAAACGCTCGCGCGCGTGGACGTGTTGTGTCTTGACAAAACGGGCACTATCACCGAAGGCACTATGGAAGTCAACGACGTTCAACCCGCAAAGGGCAAGGACGTAAAAGGCGTGATGCAAATCATCAAAAACGTGACGAGCGCACTCGAGGACGACAACGCGACGATAAACGCTTTGCGCGCGTACGTTGCAGAACTTCAAAGTTCGGGCGAAGTCGAGCAAATCGTGCCCTTCTCCTCTCAACGCAAGTGGAGCGGCGCAAGAATAGACGGCGTGTCGTACGTCATAGGCGCACCCGAATTCGTGTTCAAAAAACGCACAAAAGCAATGGAAAACACTATGTCGGAAATGGCGCAAAAGGGTTTCCGCGTTATGGTCGTGGCGTCGTCTAAAAACAAGTTCGGCGACGGCACTCTGCCAAAAACGCTCGCTCTTGAAAGTTTCGTGTTCATCACCGACAAGATAAGAAAAGAAGCCCCCGATACGCTGCGCTTTTTCAAGCAAGAAGGCGTGACCGTCAAGATAATTTCGGGCGACAATCCGCAGACCGTACGCGCGGTTGCGATGAGAGCAGGTCTCGAAGATTGCGACAATATCGTGGATATGTCCACTCTCCAAACGGAAGAGGAAGTGTACGAGGCGGCAACCAAATATAGCATTTTCGGTCGAGTTTTGCCCGATCAGAAACTTATGCTGGTCAAGGCGTTGAAAAAGGCAGGTCACACCGTTGCGATGACGGGCGACGGCGTGAACGACGTGCTTGCGCTAAAAGAAGCGGATTGCTCCGTGGCAATGGCGTCGGGCTCGGACGCGGCGAAAAACGTGAGTTCGCTCGTGCTTTTGGACAGCAACTTCTCTTCTATGCCGAGAGTCGTTGCAGAAGGCAGACGCTCCATAAACAACCTCGAGCGTTCCGCCGCCCTGTATATTATGAAAACCATTTACAACACGCTTTTGGCGTTGCTGTTTATGATAGTGGTCGATCCTCTCCCCTTCACGCCGCAAAACCTCACTATTATGGGCGCGGTGACGATCGGTATGCCCTCGGTGGTGCTTGCGCTCGAACCGAACGCCGACAGAGTTACGGGGCGGTTCTTGCCAAAGGTGCTTTCAAACGCCGTTCCCGGTGGCATTACGGTGCTACTTGGCGCGGCGGCAGTCATAATATGCAACAGATTTTTCCTCACCGATATCACCGACTTGCAGTCGCAGACGGTGTTTATATGGATTATCACTTTCGTGGGATTTTTGCTTCTGTTCAAAGTGTCCCTCCCCACACGGCTTGCGAGTTGGTCGGCGTTCTTCGGAATCAGCGACTTTATGAACGAGCGCAAAAAGGAAGAGGCAAGGGCACAGAAAATCGATTCGAGCCTCTACGACGGATACGTGGACGAGTCCGAAAAACGCTATTCCCTCACGAACGGAGTGGTTATGCGCGTGCTTGAACCCGAAAAAGAAAACGCTAAGCCCAAAAAGGAGCGTAGAGAGCGTAAAGAACGCAAAAAGCACAAGATCGACAAATCAAAACTGCTCATCGCGCTCAACCTCTTCACTTATATCCTTATGGTGTTCATATTCGTGGGCGTATACTTCATATCTATCAACGTGACGATAGACGGCAAAGTTGTGGACCTCGTGGGCATACTGCGCACTTTCTTCCGTCTTGACAATCACGTCACTTGGGAAATGGGCAAAGCAATGCTTGCTATAGGCGCGATTCTCACGGTTGCGTACGTCGGATTCGTTGCGATGATGAATCAAATCAAACTCGAACACGGCGAGGCTATCGAATTGAAATTCGAGCGCCTAGACGCTAAAATGCGCGCCAAAGAACAAAAACCCGCAAAGGTGCAAAAATCAAATAAAATCAAGAAATCGACAAAGGTGAAAAAATGAAACGTAACGGCATGTGTCCTTTCTGCTATATCAAGAGCCTTTTCCAAAAGAAAAAGCCTACGAGCGTAAAGCCCGAACTTTCCGACTACGAAAACGGCGTGGCTCTCACTCCCCCTATGGGTTGGTCGAGTTGGAATACATTTAGAAACCGCATAAACGAAAAACTCATTCTCGACACGGCAAAAGCGATGAAAGACAACGGTCTTATCGAGGCGGGATATAAGTATATCAACCTCGACGACTGTTGGCAATCCTCTTTGCGCGACGAAAACGGCGAACTCGTCGGAGATTACGAAACCTTCCCTAGCGGCATAGCAAACCTTGCAAAACAAGTCAACGCTATGGGGCTGAAACTCGGCGCGTACACCTCGAACGGCACGCTCACCTGCGAGGACTTGCCCGCAAGCCTCGGAAGAGAAAAATACGACGCGTATACGCTTGCAAAATGGGGCGTGGAATATTTCAAATACGACTACTGCCATCATATCCCCATCTCTCGCTACGCTCCGCTCGTGTACTCGATAAGCGTTTCACAATTCGATTCGCACCCCATGGAATACTCCGTGCATAACGCAGTGCTATCGGGACTTGCTCGCTTTATGACCGACACCAAACTCCCGGGCGGAAGTTACGTGTCCGGTCTTGACGCAAATCAAGGCAGACTCACCTACAACAATATCGAAGCGGACGAGGACGGAACTTACGTTCTCACCGTCAATATCAAAAAGAAAGGCGGCTATGAAAAATACCTCATCGCAAAGGTGAACGACGGCGAGGAATACGAGATTCTCTTCCCTCCTCAAAAGAGATTCAACCTCACGGCAAGATTCCAGGTGCTCGTGCACCTCTCCGCAGGCAAAAACAAAATCGAATTCTTCAACCCCGTCACGAGCGACGCCGACAGCGAAATGTATCAGTATCGCCGTATGGGGCAGGCGCTCAAAGAAGCCACCGCAAGAGTCGCAAAAGAGCGTAAACAGCCCGAAAAACCAATCGTATTCTCTATCTGCGAATGGGGTTGGGGCAAGCCGTACAATTGGGGCGCAAAGGCAGGCAATCTGTGGCGCACAACTCCCGATATTCGCCCATGGTGGATTTGGATTAAACTAATCTACGAGCATACCGTCAAACTCTACCCCTATTCGAGCAAAGGGCACTACAAC
Source organism: uncultured Eubacteriales bacterium (assembly GCA_900549225.1). Taxonomy (GTDB): domain Bacteria; phylum Bacillota; class Clostridia; order Christensenellales; family CAG-917; genus CAG-475. Next base: position 5,385 of record URNP01000012.1, read on the forward strand.
GACCCCGATATGCTCGAAGTGGGCAACGGAAAACTCACCTACAATCAGAACGTGTCGCACTTTTCGCTGTGGTGTATGATGAACGCTCCGCTCATTCTCGGCAACGACTTGCGCAATATGAGCGAGCAGGTCAAGAGCATCGTCACCAACAAAAATATGATTGCAATCAACCAAGACTCCCTCGCAAAGCAGGCAAAACGCGTCAAGAAAGGCGTCGTGGACGTGCTTGCAAAACCGCTTGCCGACGGTTCGGTGGCTGTATGCTTCTTCAACAAAGCATCCCACCCATCGAAAGCGAAATTCGACTTAAACTCGCTCGTCGACGACAAATACGTCGCTATGGCAAAGCAAAACGAGTATCGCATCAAAGAGCAATGGAGCGGCGAAAACCTCACGACGAACGGCGTCGTGAACGTATCTTTGGAAAAGTGCCAAAGCAAAGTGTATATCGTCAAATAACGCTCTAACCCTTGCATCAAGCGTTGCAACCGCTTTGAATTGAACTTATCAGACAAATCAAAGACCTCGCATTTGCGAGGTCTTTTGATTGATTTACGTTGGTTTTAACGGTTATATTTCGTTTTTGAAACCGTTATACGACGATTATAAGATTGTCTGCGATTGATTCGTATCACGATTTTTTTGCAAATCTTTTTGGCAGACGGTAGGATTATTCTTCCATATCCTTGTCGTCGTGCTCGACTTCGTTCATCTCTTCTTCGTAATGCTCCGCAAGCGCTTCTTCAAAGGGCTTTTCGACGTTTTCTTGCGCATCTTCCGCTCTCATATCGCACTCTTTGTCACACTCGGAGCAGTTGTCTGAGCACTCCTCTTCTTCGACGATTTTCGCCGCCTCGTTCTCCGCTCTGCGAATTGCGAGTTCGTCACGCATTTGAACTTTGGTCTTTTCGTCAATCTTGTAGAAGAACATCAAAAGCGAACTTGCAAGCATACAAAGACCGGGAAGCAAGAAGTAGACGATCCACGCCTTGTTTTGCATACCGTCGGTGACGTAACTTGCGATTGCTTGCATATTCTCCGCACTGCCCTGCACGCCGACCTTCGCGACGTCGGCATATTTTGACGCCGAATAACCGATTGCGCCGATAAACAGTATGCCAAGCGACACCGAGAGCGCGTTGGAGAGTTTGTTGGACATTGAAAGAATTGCAAACTGCGTGCCTTCCGTGCGCTTGCCCGTCTTCCACTCCTGATAATCGACGATATCTGCCGTCATGACCATAGGCAGATAGCCGTTCGGACCGTACGCAAAGCCGAGGAAGAATTGATAAATCCAGATTGCCCAGATGCTTCTTCCGAAACTTCCCGTCGGGCTGAGCGTGTAGATGAGCGTGGAAACGAGAGTCACCAAAAAGCCGTAGAAACCTGCGACGATAAAGTATTTCTTTTCGCCGAGTTTTTTGTTGATAATCGGGTTGAGCACTATCGTGACCATCGACGATACCCCCGAGGTGATGCCGATTGCCCAACTGCATGCGTCGCCGTAAAGCGTGCCCATGCCGATGAAGGACAAATCTATGCCGTCACGAACGAGAATGCAGGTTGCCTGCACCGCGATGCCCAAGCCGATATTTCTGCCGAAACCGAGGATGTACGTTCCGAAAACTATGAGCAACATTTTGTTGTTTTTGAGTTCTCTGAACATCTCCTTGAAACTCATGCCCGCCGAGGTGTTGGACTTGACCACCTCTTTGCACTTGAAGTACATAAGAAGTTGGAAGATGAGTCCGAGTCCTGCCATAATGGCTGCGGTGATGATATATTCGGTTTTGCCGACAGCACCGCCCGAACCTGTGAGAATACACACGAAACTGACGAATACGCCCGGTGCGGCAAGCGCAACCGATTTGAGCGTGTTGCCAAGGCCTGCGGCGTTGTTGACCTCTTCACTGCTATTTGAAATGAGCGAAAGCATGCCTTGCGAGGGAATGTCCGCCATGGTCATTGAAATATTCCAAAGTACTACGACGAAAATTATGTAAATATATTTGCCGACCGTGCCGCCCGTGGTGTTTGCAAACGGTATGAACACGAACGATATCATCGTCAAAACGGCAAGAGGAAACGCCGAAAACAATATCCACGGACGCATTTTGCCCGCTTTGAAGTTGGCTCTGTCAATGAGATTGCCGATGACGAAGTCTGCAACGATGCTGATAAACTTTGCCGCAAGTATGATGCCTGCAACCGCCATCAAATCGGCTTGAAGAATTTTGTTGAAAAATTCAGCCTGATAACTGTTGATAAGGCCGATGCCGAGGTTGATACCCATAAGTCCCAACGCGTAAATCCACATATTTGCGGTCAACGCCCCGGCCTTTTTCTCCTTTTTGTTCACCAAATCTGTCATAATTTTCCCTTTGCGCAAGCGCGCGTATATTGATGTATATCTATTATATATTATAAAAGAATCAAATTCAATACCGAATCGGACAAACGTAAGAAAATATTATATATCTCGAGTCACGTATTCGAAGGGGCAGATACCGTGTATAAGTAGGCTACGAACACGTTTTCGTTCGGGTGAGGGGTGTAACTCCACCCGCAATTATTAATTATTAATTATTAATTTTCAAAATGCTCCACTCGCGCACGAGGTGCTCAAGAGAGAATTGGGCGTTTGCGGGACTTGTGGACGGCAAAAGCGTCGTTTGGCTCTCGTATTCGGGATATGCGGACAAAAAATACTTGTAAGACGCTTTTCCGTTGCAAAAAATGCGCTCGATTCGACTGTTTGCAATCAGAGTCGGAATATCGGCAGGCACGACGTTTGAAATAGCACTGTCCTTGCTCGACTCGATGTCGCACTCCTCAACGCTGTCGTAAAGCGCAATGAAGTTTGATTTGAGAAACTCTATGCGTTCGGGAACGGTTGCACGATACAAATCGACGCCGTACAAACAAGAAAGCACCCTCCAGAATCTGTTTTTAGGGTGCATATAATAAAAATCGTTTTCCACCGACTTGATTGACGGTACGCTGCCGAGAATAAGAATCCTCGACTTCGAGTCAACAACGGCGGGAAACGGGTGTTTTATATGGCGCATATTCATTTTAATCGCAATCTAAATTTTTTTGTTCGGGTGTGGGCAGAGCCTACCTGCAATTATTCATTATTCATTATTAATTATTAATTCAAAATTACCTTCTCAAGTCGTTGCCGTCCATCTCGATAATCATCGAGTATTGCTTATGGCTCAATCTCGAATAAATGCGCTCGCCGTAGCGATTGAGCATGTTTTCGCCGCTTAAGTTGGTGGTTATGAGCGTTGCGCGGCTATGCATCTGCCTCTCTTCAATAACGAGAAGCAAATACTCGACGGTTACGTTTTTGAGCATAGGTTCTGTGCCGAGGTCGTCGATGACGAGCAAATCGCAAGTAAGCACGTCGTGCAGAAGTGCGTTTCGCTCGGATACGGGAGACGTGTGCGTGGTGAGCATAAGCGAGCAGAACTCGTAGGCGCTCATAAACTTCACCGCATAACCTTTTTCCACTATCGCGCGAGCCATCGCGCTTGCAAGGCAGGTTTTGCCCGTGCCTACACCGCCCGAAAATACGAGGGTTTTGCACTTGGAGGACGGAAACTTGTCAACGTACTTTTTCATCGAATCGTAAAGTTGGCCTGTAAGACGTCTTTGTTGCTCGTCCTTGATTTTTGAAAGGTCGCAATCGTCAAAGGAAAACTTCGCTCTTTCGTCGATTTGGCATTCTTTTTTGAGATTTTCCACAAAGGAATCCCAAATACACGAGCATAGTTTGCCGTCTACGAATCCCGTGTCAGAGCAAAGCGGACAAACGGGTTTACCAACGAAATCTTCTTCCGAAAAACCGTATTTTTTGAGTGTTTTTTGATAGTTTTTATGCGCTTTTTCGATGAATTTCGACAAATCTTCGTCGCTCGTCATGGCACGGAAAGTAAGGTCTACGTACTCTTTGTTTGCGCGCGAAATCTCGTCGATAGAAAAGGCTCTGTCGATGTTTTGTCGCGCAAGTGCGTTTTGCGCGTCTATTTGTTTTTGGCGCTCGGAAAGCGTCTCTTGCATAACTCTTTTTTTCATATCACCACTCTATATCTTTGAGACTGTCGATGCTGGTTATCACGCTCTTGAGTTCTTCTTGCGAATAGGTGCGCTCCTCGAAAGTCTTTTCTCTCGGCTTTTGCGCACTCTGCGGCGGCGTGAACTTCTTTGCTTGCTCGATTGTGGAAATTCCGTTGGCTTTGTAGGTTGAAAGCAATTGATTGACGAACGCGGTCGGATAGGTCTTGCCCGTCGCTTGCTCGGCGGCGTACAGAATCACGTCGTCGGCAAAACCCCACGTCACGCTCCAAGTGCGATAGTATTCTCTATCCTGCGTGGTGACCGTTCTCGAACGGCCGCTCGCCTCGATGATACGCTTGATTTTGCCGTCAAGTTCGATTTGTGTGAGCATATACTCGTCGATGCTCTTTGCCGTAAGCAAGCCTTGCTTATAGAATTTTTCGACCACGTTGTTCATGCCATCAAGCGTGCGTACGCTTGAAATGAAACAGTTGTGTGCAATCTTCGTGAGCGCTTCCATATCGAAGCCCTTTGACGTCCAAGGCACGATATATACCTCGATTTCGTGCTCGAAAGACTCGTAGTATATGCCAAGATTCTTGTTGACGGCAACCGCAATATCTTTGAGATGCTCGCGGTGCGCCTGATAATCGTTCATCTCTTCCGCCGTGAATATGGACATACGATAAAATTCGTCGAGTTTGGAGTCGAGTTTCTTGAAACTCTTTGCGCCTTTGAGCGTCTTTGCCGCCGCGAGAATCGCATCGAGTTCGTAACCCCAACTACGCGTCCATTTGAGAAGCATCTGCTTTTCTTCGAGTTCCGCTCCGCCCTTTCGCGCAAGCGCGACGAGAACTTTTTGCATCTGCTCGGATTGTTGGTCGTATTCGGAAAGTTTGTTTTCAACGTCAGAAGCCGTGCGTACGCCGTCCGCAACCCAGTTGCGAGCAACCGTGAGTATGTAGGGATATCTCACGCCCATGCCTTTGAGATTTATGCAGTATTGCACGATCATAAGCATTGCGTCCTGCTCGAGTTTGCTCTCGTCAAGGAACATATAATACTCGTTGTATTCGTTGGGTGTGAGCATGCGCTCGGGGAAAAGTTGTTGAAGATGGACGTTGAAATCGTTCCACTTTTCGCTTTTGTATTTCTTTGGGGTCTGCATGGAGTGCTTAAGGCTCAAATACTGCACTTCGAGCGGCTGTTTGGACACGATTTGCACAAGTCCCATATCTTCAAAATAGGAATACGCCGAAATGATCTCCGCTTCCGTCATGTCAAGACGAGCGCAAAGTTCCTGCACCGTGTTTTCCTTTTGCGGCGTCATACAAAGATATAAGCCGTAAAGATACACCTTGATTTGCTTTTCGTCACAATAGGGCAAGTGTTCGTTGATAAATAAGTTGTCAACGAGCGTGAACGTTTCCATCAAAAAATCACTTTGAAACTTTGCAAAACCCACGATATATACTCCTTTTATACGGAGTATAATCATAACACAAATAAAACCGAGCGCCAACGCAAAATTTTCAACGAATTTCAAAAGACAATATGTTGTGTGATAACGGAAGTTTATCGACAAGAATTTAATTAATTAATAATTGAGAAAGACGAAAACTTTGAGCGTTGGAATGATATCGCCGAAGGCGATGATATCACGTTGTGATGATATCGTGCGAGCACGATGATATCCTCACTACGTGTGGGTTGTGGAATATTCCTAAATGATTCGCACGCGTGCATAGCACGCAAATTGCATTTTACCGCGCGCGCTGAAAGCGCAAATACCAAGCAAGCGATATAGCGAAACTGTGGCTTGAGTTTTTATCCGCTCGCGTGCGTAGCACGCTTCACCAAACAATCGGGCGTGCGAAATTGCAGTAGGATTCTTTGCCCGCGTTTGATTTGAAAGCATACGCACGATTGTGCGGAGAAATTGCGAGAGCAAGCAAGGTATTAAGCAATAAGCGAACGCTTGTTGCTTTTGCCTATGCGCCGCTTGAGCAATTTATGAAGGACAAGGAAAAGCCGCTTCGTGAACCCGCCCAACGTACTTTGCGTACGTGACAGGTGAACAAAACGGCTTTGACACAGTTGTTCGCTATTTCACGCCTTTATTCGCTGCGGAGAGCAATGGCAGGATCCTTCTTCGCCGCAATCCTCGACGGTATGAAGCCCGCAAGTACGCTGAGCAAGATGCTGACGAAGAACATGGCGAGACATTGCCACCAAGAAACGGAAACGAGATCTTCGATGCCGAGTTTCCACTCGATGATGACGTTGCCGATGACGCAGACGATGGCGGAAATGATGATGCCGATGAGTCCGGAATATCCGCCGAGAATCGCCGATTCGGCAATGAACACTCGGGATATATCGCGTTTTCTTGCGCCGATGGAGCGAAGCACACCGATCTCTTTGCGACGCTCAAGCACCGAAGTGTAGATGATGATTGCAATCATTATGGTGGACACGATGAGCGAAATTGCCGCAAAACCGACGAGTACGCCCGTGATCGTGTTGACCATCGTGTTGACGAATTGCATCATCGAAGAGAGCGAATCCGAATAGTTGATATCGTTTGCTTTGAGGAAGTCCTCAACCGCTTGCTTGGACTCGAAACTCGAACAATAAAAGTCTATGCTTTGAGGATATTCCTTGTCGATAAATCCGAGTTCGCGCATGAGTTTAGCGTGTTGATTGGTGTCGGGACTGGACAAATCCACCGTCACTTCGTCGCCGACGTGAACGAGGTTCTGTGCAGTGTAGCCGTCATTCGTAAAGTTGTAATTGTAGATTTCAATTGCGCTCGTATACGAAGTTTTGGTGTCTTTGCCTTCAAGATAACTCACTGCCTCGTCGTAGCGAGCCTTCATCTCTTTGACCGCTTCGTGATTTTCGGAGTGAGTGAGAAGAGTTTCGGTGAGCGCTTTGGTGTAGCCGATTGCACCGCCGATGGAACTTGCGATTGCACCCTTCTTGGGACGAACGACGCCGACAACCTTGACGGTGTCCGTGCCGTCTGCAAACTTAATCGCGCGAGCATTGACGTATTCCTTGTCGAGAGTGGATCTGTCACCCATAATCCACGTATCAGAGTCTTCTTGCTTGTCGAGATAATCGACGTTTGACATAATTTTGTACTCGAGTCCGAGCAAATCGTCAAGCGAATACGGCTTTGCCACGAACGCTTGCGCGTTGCCAAGCGCACTGCTTGCAAGAAGAGAAGTCAAATCCGCACTCGATTTCAAGCCGAGCATGAAGAGTTGATAGTCTAAAATCATATTGTCTTCACTCACGACGATGACGACTTCGTTGGCTTTGGTCGGCCATTTGCCGCCTACGACTTCGTATTGAGAGTTGACAAGCGTGGTATTTTCGGATATCTCCGCCCACGGCTCGCCTATCATTTTGGAAAGATACGCCATTGCCTCCGTAATGGTCATTTTTTGTCCCATTACGTCGAAAGTCTTATTCTCGATATTATTATTTTTCAAGCCCGGAATCGTCTTTGCCGCTTCGACGAATTGGTTGAAGAGGCCGTACATATTCTCCGCATACGGCATTGTTTTCATATAATTGACGTCGCTCTTGGGATCGGTGACGTAAACGTTGAACGTAGTGCCGTAGTTGTATTTGACGGTTGCGAGATTCTTGTCAAAGTCGGCGTCGATTTTCTTCTTCAAGCCGTGCAAATCGTTAGGCTTGTTTTTTATAAGGCTCGGAATAAAGTTGCCAAGCACGAGTTCGCCCCAAAATTCGTTGTCGTTGACTTCGCCGCCGCTCGAACTCGAGCCGTTGAATCCCATAAGGTCTTGCATGAGCGACATCACGTTCATGCTGGATTTGTTCACCGAGATAGGATAGGTTGAGAGCGCGCTCTCTTCAAGGCCTCTGACGTACGCCGACGCGCCGTTTGAGAGCGAGAGAACGAGCACTATGCCGATGATGCCGATTGAACCTGCAATCGAGGTGAGCAAAGTGCGGCCTTTTTTGGCAAGAAGGTTGTTCCAGGAAAGATTGATTGCCGTGCCGAGTTTCATACCCGCTCTGTCGGCTTTCTTCCATTTGAGAAATCTTTCACGCAAAGTCTTTTTCTTGGGCTTTGTTTCTTCGACCTTGACTTCTTTGACTTCGACGTCGCCTTCGCTCTTTTCCACTTCGACGATTCTTTCGATGACGTTGGTATCAACCTTTTCGTCGAGAATTTCTTTTTCTTCGTCCGCGCTCGAATACGGCATCGTGTCGCCGACGACTTCACCGTCTTTCAAATACACGATACGTGTGCTGTATTCTTCCGCAAGCGTGGGGTTGTGCGTGACCATAACAACGAGTCTGTCCTGCGCGACCTCTTTGAGCAAGTCCATGACCTGAATGCCCGATTCGCTGTCAAGAGCGCCCGTAGGCTCGTCCGCGAGAATAATCTCGGGGTTGTTGACAAGCGCACGAGCAATTGCAACGCGCTGCATCTGACCGCCCGAAAGTTGATTGGGTTTCTTCTTCGCCTGTGATTCAAGCCCGACCTTTCTCAACGCCTCGAGGGCGCGCGCTTTTCTTTCCTCGCTTTCAACGCCGGCAAGAGTGAGGCTCATTGCGACGTTTTTGAGGATGTTCATATGCGGAATGAGGTTGTAGGACTGAAATACGAAACCGATACGGCGGTTGCGATAGGTGTCCCAATCGACGTCGTCGTATTCTTTGGTGGAGACGGAATCTATTTGAATATCGCCGTCTGTGTAGCGGTCAAGACCGCCGATAATGTTCAACAGTGTGGTTTTTCCGCAACCGGAAGGACCTAATATGGAAACGAACTCGTTTTTCCTGAATTCGATTGATACATCGTGAAGGGCAAGAACGCTCTCCTCGTCCACTTTGTATTCCTTGGTGATATTTATAAGTTTAAGCATAACGCTCCTGATTTTTATGTGTATTTGGCGAATCATATAGTCCCGAAACGGCAAATTTCCGCCATAAAAATCTCCGTCGGAAGTTTCGCTTTCAATGAAAGTTTGACCAAGAAACTTTCTCTTCTCATAAAATATAAGCGTTGACTTCCCCAAATAATTATACGCCTTTGCGAAACTCTAATAACTATAATGTATATGGATTATACCACACATAAATCAAAAAAGATAGCGTTTTTCGCTTAAAACCCGACATTTTTATAAAAGTGTTGTTTTAACTACACTTGTACGGTTTTGGCGCAAGCGAGAATTAAAAGTATCTTTCTCTAGCATCGGTACAGAAAATCGAACAGGTAAAAAAACAATTAAAACACGATATGTGTATTATATTTGCATTGTTTCAAGTCGTTATACACTTTTCAATATAGAACACATATCGTGTTATACTAAGTCAATTTTTGTCGATTTTATGCGAAATATGGCAAAATAATACACTAATCGTGTATTTTCAAACTTTTCAAGTAGGTTTTCTTGTCGTCGGGAATGCGATAACTCTCGCATGCCTTTTGTATACTCTTGTTGTGTACCCAAGGCGGCAAAACTCGCTTTTGAACGTACGGCAAGACGGCTTGATACTGCTTGATGAGCGCAAAACTGACGTACCAGGCGATTGCCATATTGACGTAGTACTCGTCCGAGCGAACGCTTATGACTTTTTCAAACTTTTCGAGCGAAAAATCGTCGTCGAGAAAATAGCGCATTGCGGTGACTATGCCAAAGCGCACCGTGTAGGTTTCGTTTGAGCAAAGCCACTTCTCGACATGATTCCACAATTCGTCCTTGTGACACGCAAAGCACTTCGGAGCAAAAGTGTCGCAAACCGCCCAGTTGTCGATATACGGCAAAAAGCGGTTCACTTCATTTATCGTCTTGTCGAATTCTTTGTCGTTTGAAATCAGCAACGCGTGTAAAATATTTTCTTCGTAATAATCGTGAGGAAGTTCCGATAGAAACGCGCGCGTCTCTTCTTTTGAAAACGATTCGTCTTTTTGGAGATTTTTTGCGATAGCGCGCATCGACGGCATACGCACGCCGATGACTTTGTCTTGCTCGATTGTCGGCATCAAAGAAGAGTGAAACTGCTTGTACTTCTCGTCACGACTGTCAAATAATATCTTTTTAATACTTTCCATGAAAAATCAAATAAGAGCAAACCGTAAAATGCGATATTGCATAGCGCAACGGTTCATCGGATTTTGAGGTCGTGAGTTTTGATATGTTCGAGCAAACATTCGCACCCCTCGAGAATATCGTCGTAGGTTATATCGAAATTTCCCGTCCACCACGGATCTGCGATATCCCTCGGCTCGGGAGAAAAATCGAGAAGTCGGCTCACTCTCGCTTCGTTGCCTATAATCTGCTTTATCGCACGGACGTTGCGCTCTTCCATGCCGAGAATATAATCGTACTCTTTTGCGGCTTTGGGGGTGATGCGCACTGCCCTGTGGTCTAGCACTTCGATACCCATAGCACGCAGTTTTCTTTGCGCGGGCGGATATATCGGATTGCCTATTGCTTCAAAAGAAGTTGCACTCGACGCGACCTCGATTTTGTCCTCGAGGTTGCTCTCTTTTATAAGGTGACTCATCACGCACTCCGCCATAGGCGAGCGGCAAATGTTGCCAAGACACACGAACATAACTTTTATCATACGCTCAACACTCGAATACGAAAGACAACGGTCCGTCTTGCTGTTGCTCGATAAACATATGCGCTCCGAAAACGCCGTTTTTGACGACTATGCCTTCATCGCGAATTTTTTGCGTAACTCGCTCGTAGAGATACCTTGCTCTGTCGGGAAGTTCTGCGTGCCCGAAATCGGGACGATTGCCGGTGCCTTTGCCGAGCGTGCCTGCAAGTGAAAACTGCGAAACGAGCAATATCTCGCCGCCTGCTTGCTTTATGTCGAGATTCATCTTGTCGTTCTCGTCACGAAAGACACGAAGTCTTGCGACCTTGCGTGCGAAATAGTCCGCTTGCTCCTCGGTGTCGCCTTTTTCGATGCCGAGAAATATGGTGAGTCCCGACGGTATTTCACTCACGAGTTTTCCGTCAACCGAAAGACTCGACTTGAACGTGCGTTGTATGAGCGCTCTCATATTATTCTCCGATTTTATGTTTTATGCGTATGTTTTGAATTGATAAAGTGACGATTGTGCGACTTGAACGCAATTCAGTTTTTGCCGCCGTTACGCTCGGTTTCGGTTTGAGTCTTTGGCGGAGGCGAGGCAAGATACTGATAGAAGTTGCACTCAAGTTCACTATTGTAGAGTTTTCTTATTTTGTCCGCACGCCGTCCGAAATACTTTTCAAACGCCCTGTACGAAGTGATTGCGTACACGCACCATTCGTCGAGTTTCTTGGTCATCGCGCCGAAATCTCTGTACAGAAGTTTGAGTTCGTCCTCATCCATAAGCCGCTCGCCATACGGGGGATTGGTCACGATAACGCCGTGCGAAAAGCGTGATGAAACATCTCTCATATCTCCCGCTTGCAAGTGAATTTTGTCGAGTACGCCTGCTCTTTGAGCGTGTTTTATCGCAAGTTTTATTGCGTCTTTGTTGATATCGAATCCGCTGATATGCAACTGCCTGTCACGCTTGATTCTTTCCTGCGCTTCTTGCTGAACGATATCTCTCACGTTCGGAGCATTTTTGAAACTCTCGCACGCAAAATTTCTGTTCATACAAGGCGCGATATTAAGTCCGATAAGCGCAGCCTCGACGGGTATCGTGCCCGAGCCGCAAAACGGGTCGATAAACGCCCTTTCGGGATTCCATACCGAGAGTTCAATCATAGCGGCGGCAAGCGTTTCTCTTATCGGAGCGTCGCCGAGATACGTGCGATAGCCTCTTTTGTGCAAACCCTCGCCCGAAGTGTCGAGCGTCACCGTGGCAACGTCGTCAGCGAGCGATACTTCAACGTCGTAGACCGCTCCGTTCTCGTCAAACGAGCCGCCGAGCGCCATGGAAAGTTTGGATATGATTGCCTTTTTGGTTATGCTCTGCACCGAGCGGAGAGCAAACAACTTGCTTCCCGTCGACTTTGCGTTTACGACTATGCGTGCGTCGCGAGTCACGATATCTTGCCAGCGCATAGCGAACACGCCTTCAAACAACTCGTCGAAAGTCTGCGCGCCGAACTTTGCAAGCACGATGCGAACTCTGTTGGCAGTGCGTAAAAACACATTGGAACGGAGCACGTCTTTGTAGTCGCCTTCAAATTCGATACGACCGAAATTCGCTCCTCCGGGAGCGTAGCCGAGTCGCAAAAGTTCTCGCTTGCAGACGGCTTCTATGCCGCTTGCAACCGCAACTTCGATATTGAGTTTGCCGTCAAAAATGCTTTCCATATCGTCTGTGCCGTTCGCTTGATAGATTTGTAATTTTTCTTGTAAATTCCCAAAATTAGCGGTTTATATTTGAATATTGAATATATAAACCTCTCGTTTTGCAATTCAGAGTTTTGCTATATCCTTTATGACTTCGCTTGCGATAATCATACCTGCGATTGCGGGTGCGTAGCAAATGCTCCCCGGAATATGCCTGCCTTTTTCGCTCGGAGTGTCTTTGGGAATGAGCGGCGATTGCTTTGAATACACCACCTTCAAATCGTTCACTCCGCGTGCTTTGAGTTCTTTGCGCATAACCTTTGCAAGCGGGCAAACGCTCGTCTTGTAGATATCGCAAACCTCGAAGTTTACGCCGAGTTTGTTGCCCGTGCCCATACACGAGATTATCGGCACGCCTGCCTCTTTTGCACGGACGATGAGAGTGAGTTTTGCGCTCACCGTGTCGATTGCGTCAACGATATAATCGAACGAGGAAAGGTCGATAGTATCTGCCGTGTCGGGCATATAAAACATATCGTACGCCGTGGTTTTGCAGTCGGGATTGATTGCCGCGATTCGCTCTACGGCAACCTCGGTTTTGCGCCTGCCGAGCGTTGAGTGCGTTGCCAAAATCTGTCTGTTGAGATTGCTCACCGAAAAAACGTCGTTGTCTAAAACGGCAATCGAGCCGACCCCGACTCTTGCAAGCGCTTCGACGACGTAGCCGCCTACGCCGCCCACGCCGCATACGAGAACGCGCGACGATTTGAGCGCTTCGATATCGTCTCCGATGAGCATTTTTGTGCGAGTGTACATATCTTCCATATCAGTCTTTGATAATCCCTCTTCTTCTCAATTCTTCTCCCGTGTTTTCACGCTTCGGTTTTTCCTCTTTGGTCGCCCACGCGCCGAGCGTGTTTGCGCCGCTTTCGCAATAGAGGTCGTAATAGTTGAGTTCGCCTCTCATACGCTTTTCGTGCAAAGATTTTGAGTTGCACCATATCATTGACGGTATGCCGACGACGAGCATATAAAACGGACCTGTCAAAAGCGATTGCACCGTGTGTCCGTACTCGTGAACGCGCGCGTCCTTCATCCATACCGACGGGCGATTGCCGTTGACGAAGATGAACATTCCGAGCGAAACCCCACCCCAGTTGCCGTCGTGATAAGTGAGTATCGCGCCGTGGTAAAACTCGTGCTTGCACTTTGCGTATTTCAAAAACAGAAAAAGCCCGAGCATCGTTTGCAAAAGCCCCCAAGTGCATTGCACGATTGCGTATATTGCGTATTTGAGAATATTGACCGCTTTCATTTTTTCACCTATGCTTATTGTACAACAAACGAGAAGATAAATCAACCTTGCGCGGCAACGCTCGTTTTTGATTTTTGCTTTCGATACGTTCTCTTTGTCCTCCTTCGCCGAAAACCGCACGGCGAGGTTTTCGGACACATATTTTATTTCAAAAACGCTAAGTTCAATTGACAGCACACTTATTGTGTATTATTATATATATACCATAGATCAAGGATGAAAAAATGCTGCACAGTTGCTTCCCGGAAAGATTGAAATCTCTCAGACAAGAGAAAAATATGCTCCAACAAGACCTTGCGGAGCATCTTAAGGTGTCAAAATCCACCATATCCGGTTGGGAAGTCGGCAGAAATCAGCCGAGTTACGACACGCTGATTGAATTGAGCATCTTCTTCGGCGTATCCGTGGACTATCTCATCGGCAGAAGAAACTACTAAAAAACAAAGCACTCATCGAGTGCTTTTTTATTATTTTCTCATCAAGAAGAAGGAAGCGCCCTAAATAAAAACGCGATATTTGGATGAAGAACAAGGAGTTACTGAAGCATATAAAAGTGCGCCAAATCGATGGATAACGCGAAAGCGCCCCTTGAATGACAACCCTAATTTACTGAGCGTAAATGAGTTGGCAGGCAAGGGGCGCTGACAAAGTTAGGCGCGATTCGGTGCACTTTTTACAAAAGAGTGCTTTTTTATTTTCCAAATATCACTTGGTAAATGCAAAATATATGGCGTTGATCGCCTTCTCATAATCAAAAGTATCTACGCCTACGATTATGTTCAACTCCGAAGAGCCTTGGTCGATCATGCGGACGTTGACGTTGGATGCGGCAAGCGCGGAAAAAAGCCTTGCTGCCGTGCCTTGTCTTGAAGCCATGTTGTGACCGACGGTTGCGATGAGAGAAAGTCCGCTGTGAATCTCGATATTGTCGGCATTGATGGACTCTTGGAGCGCGGCAAGCACTTTTTGCATTTTGCCTGCGATATACTCGTCGCGGATGACGACGGAGAGCGTGTCGATACCCGAGGGAACGTGCTCGAAAGATATGCCCTCGAACTCAAGAACGGAGAGGACTTTTCTGCCGAAGCCGATTTCGGAATTCATCATATCCTTTTCTATATTGATGATCGTAAATCCTTTTTTGCCTGCGATGCCCGTGATGATTTTCTGCTCTTTGGGCAGATTCTTTTCCGCAACGATCATCGTGCCGGGATGCGAAGGATTGAAAGTGTTTTTGATATTGATGGGAATGGATACGCTTCTTACGGGGAAAATCGATTCGGGATGAAGCACTTCCGCGCCCATATAAGCAAGTTCGCGAAGTTCACGATAACTCAAATAATCGATGATTTCGGGATTTTCGACGACACGGGGGTCTGCGCTCAAAAAGCCGTCTACGTCCGTCCAGTTTTCATACACGTCCGCACCGACTGCACGCGCGACCAAAGCGCCCGAAATATCCGAGCCTCCGCGTGAAAAAGTGGTGATTCTGCCGTCTTGATTCGAGCCGTAAAAACCGGGAATCACGGCGTATTCGACGCCCTCGAGCCTCTTTTTGATGAGATCGAGCGAATAGTGCATTTGAAGTTTTTCGCCGCTGAATTTGACGATGTCCTGCGTGTCCACAAACTCAAAACCGAGTTTTTTTGCAAGGATAAGCGCATTGAGATACTCGCCTCTCGACGCGGCGTAATCACTTGTCGTACTCTTGTCGATGCCTGCCTTCACCTCGTCGAGAACGGGATCGATGTCAAAGTCGATTCCGAGCGCGCAAACGATATCCTTGAAGCGTTTTCTTATCACCTCAAAGGATTGCGTGCAGTTGCCCTTTTCCTTTTTTTCGTTGAAGCAAGCGTACAGAGCGTCGGTGACCTTGACGTCTGCGGCGTTGCGCTTCCCCGGAGCGGAAACGACGATATATTTTCTTTGCGGATCGCTTTTGACGATATCGACGACTCGCGAAATGGTTTCGCCGTTCGCCATAGACGTTCCACCGAATTTGCAAACTTTCATATTTTGACCTTATATTATTCTATGCACCAAAAAGTGCGACGGCAATCAAAAGCGGAAATTTATCTGATTTTTTTTGCCTCGAAGTAGTATCTCTTCTCTTCCGCTTCGCCCATTGAAAACGCCTTGCGACAGAGCGTGCCGTTTTTGAGGACGTAACCGAAAAGTTCGTCCTTTTCGATTTTGGGCATTGCGATTGCGACGCCGACGTTGTGCGCCGCCACGTCTTTGAGATGCTCGATGCCGTGGATATAGTCAACCGAACACTCGCTATGCTCTTTGAGATAGGCGTCGATTGCGTCTTGAATATCCTTGATTGCCTTTGCGCCGACACGGTCTACTTTTAAGGCATAATTGCCGTTTTTGTCAAACGCTTCTATCGTCTTTTCGCCCGACAACGCGGTTTGGAGATATCCTATGAAATCCTCTTTTGCACCGAACACGAAACGATGAATAGGCTCGAATACGATGCCGTCGTCGTGGAGGTTTTCAACCTCGCAAAGTGCGAATCTGGCAGGATGAACTGCCTTTTGCGCATCGGTTAACCCCTCTTTTATGCGATTCCAGTGCGCTTGCGCCGTTGCAAGAGAGTGGTTGCCGTCGCCCACGGCAAAGATAAAGTCGTTGGTTTTTTCACCGTAGAGGTCTTGCACGGAATCGACGTATTTATCAAAAACGTCAATAACTTTTTGCGCATCGATTTTGTACCCTTCGAGGTGTCCGCCGCCCATATTGAGATCGAAGTCGTACACTTTTTCAAGGTCGGCTCTACCCTCCCATATCGGCTCGATGACGCGATGTTTTCTGTCGTCGATGAGCAACATTATGTGCGGAAGTTCTACGGGTGCGTCCTGTCTTATTTTAAGGCGAGGAGGGATTCTGTCGAGGACTACGCCCTCCGTCGAGCGCACGTAGGCGTGGGACGGGTGCGTAAAGCAATAGTCTTCGAGGTCGATTGCAAGCACTATGCCGAGCCTCGATACGCCGCTTGCCGTGGTGCGTTTGCACACGATGAAACTGTCTTTGAGGGTTTTGAAAACTCCGCCGTCGAGATACTCTCTCATGGTGCGGTTGATATTTTCAATCCTTTCTTCTTTGTCGTCGTCTTCGAGATACGCTTCGGGGAAAATGAGTTTGAGCGTGCTTTTTGCATCGCCCACATAGCGTTCGAGTTTGTGCCAATACTCCCTCTCGGAAGTGAATTGGTCGCAAGCGACGACAGACCATTTTTCATGCTCGCAACCGTTCGGCACGAGGATATCACAACTTCTTATGGTTTTCATTTGAATCTCCCGTTTCTGCGGATTATGCCGCCGATTTTACGACTTGCGTGCGCTTCTCTGAGTGCGATTGCCGTGGGTGAAATGCCGTACGCTTCCTCGATTTCATCCTTGAGTTTGTCCATGGTCATATAGCGTTTGATTTCGCCGTGTTTGACGACGGAGATTATGCCCGTTTCCTCGCTCACGACGATTGAAAGCACGTCGGTGTCCTCGGTGATGCCGATTGCCGCGCGGTGTCTCGTGCCCATCTCTTTGTTGACGTTGCGTTGAGTGAGAGTGAGGAAGCAACCTGCCGCGATGATCTTGTTGCCTCTTACGATGACCGCGCCGTCGTGCAAGGGGGCTTTGGTGTTGAAAATACTCTCGAAAAGCGGCGCGCTGAGCGTTGCGTTGAGGCGCGTGCCCGTGTCGAGAATGTTGTCGTGAATGTCGCCTGCGCTGTCTATGATGATGATTGCGCCAACGTCTTGCTTTGCCATATCCTGACAAGCGGTGAGAATTTCCGCAGTGGCGTCGCGAAGTTCGTCGTCGCTGTTGTGGGTTTCAAATCCCTTGGAAGTCGAAACTTTCTGGAAGAGGTTTTTCAAATCGTTTTGATACACCACGCAAGAGGCAACGATGTCGAAAATCACCACGAAATGCGTGACGTATTTTGCAATTGCCAAAACGTTTCCGCCCAACAACTCGGACAGCACGTTGATCAGAACGTCAAGCACCGCGCCGAGCAAGAGAAGGAAAAAAACCTTCATATTGCGCTTGTAAACGAAAAAACTCAGCATAACCGCAAATACCGTCACCAAAACGACCATGTCGATGATGAAGTACAGGTTTACGCCGTCCTTGTACTGAGCAAAATTGTAGTTCATATAACCCTCGCAATCCGAGCGCACTCGGAAGTTTAGTTCAAATTTTTATCTTTGGTTTGTCTTTATCAAATGTCGAACTCGTCGAAAACGTGCGAATCGTCGTTTGAATCTCCGCCTTTTTTGTGGACGTGTTGTCTTTCAAACTCGTCGAAGGTGTCGGATATATCGTCCCTTTGGTCGTAGCCGCGATCGGACGAGTGTTTCTCGAAATACGCCTCGCGCGTGTCGGAATCTCTGAATTCGTCCGCTTTCTTTCTGAACACGATCGACAACACGATGACCGCAACGAGATACGCAAAGAACACGCATATCGCAATTGCGCTGGAAATGGTCTGAAGTTCGCTCGTAACCTCGCCGATCAAGTATCCCGCATTTTTCAAAATCTCGGCGATTTCGCTTGCCAATTCCTTATCCGTACCGATTGCTACGATTGCGAGATTCGTGACGAGCACGTCTATGCCGTAAAAGATCATATACACCGTCGAGAGAACCGAGAACGAGTTGCGTCTTTCAACGGGGTTGAACTTGTACTTCTTTGCGAAAATCCAAAGGTACATCGTAAGATACGCCGCAGGCAACAGCAGAGCGTCTAGCACCGTCGAGGTGAAAACGTATACGTTGCCGTCAAGTATGGCAAAACTCTCGATAATACCGGCAAGCAGTCTCTCTGCCGCCGTGAAAATCATCACCCAATAGCAAAAATCGTTGCGAGTGATATAGTTGGCGTGACGGCGTGCACAGATATAATAAAGAATAAGCGAAAGCACGAACGTCACCACCGCAGGTATCAATCCGTAGGTGAAAACGATAGATAACGTGCCTCTTATCGCATCGAGCCTCGAAGTCTCCTGCCCCATTGCGATTATGTCGCTGTAAATGGGATATATGTTGCGAACGAACGCCGCAAAAATAAATCCGAGCCAAATCCAAACGTAATATTTTCTGTCTATTTTGTTTTGCATAATATCTCCTTAAATGACGAGCAATTGCAATATCGCCTCGTGGATTGCGCTCACGTCGCCGCGCTTGCCCGTAAGCACGTCGAATTGCAACGAGTGAAGATAATCCACGCATCTTTTGAGCCGCATCTGCGAATAGTTTGCAGACACTTTCCTCAAAAAATACACCGCTCCGCTCTTCATACCGAGAAGTTTGGCAATGTCGTCGTTGGAAAGTCCCTTGTTGAGTTCGGCGTGAAGCATATTGCGATACTTGTCGTAAAGTCTGTTGATGATCGTAACGCCGCGGATTCCGTTTTTGAAAAACACGTCGAGCACTTCAAGCGCCTTTGCGGCGTTCTTTTCGCTCACGGCGTTGGCAAGTTCGTAGATCTGAAAATCAATGTCCGCGCTCACCATCTCGCAAACGTCGATTTTGGTGATCGAGCCGACGCTGTACGATTTGAGTTTTGAGATTTCGGAGGCAATGCGAGCCATACTGCCCTGCGTTCTCGAAATAAGTTCGACCGCCGCGTCGCGATCTATGCCGATTTTCGGGTCTTTCGCGCAAAGTGCCTGTATCTCCGAAAGAAGTTCGACGTCATCAAGACGAGAGCAGTTCACAGTCAGCGCCTTTTTGCTCTTGAAAGATTTTGCGACTTCGTCGTCACAATCAACGACGAGGACACTCGTTTCGCACGGATCGTTCAGATACTTTTCAAACGCCGCCTTGTCGCTTTCGCTCGGAGCACTCTCAAGCGACAGCAAGACCACTTTTCTCTCGTCAAACATAGGGAAGGTGTACGCTGCGTCGATTGCCTCGCTCACGCCGCCGTCGCCCGATACCGCGGAAAAATTGAAATCGGCATATTCGGGATCGACGACGCGCTTGAAAGAAGCAAGGACCTCGTCTTTGAGATACTCGTCGTCACCGCATACGATATAAACAGGCGCAAAACTTGCTTTGCCGTTCGTTATCGATTGAAAATGTTGTTTGAATTCGCCGTATTTCATACCCACACGCATATGCGCATCGCGCAAGATTATTATATGATATTATATAGTAACATTTTTATAAATGTTTGTAAAGATCTGAATATGCACGAAAGCGGAAGATTTCGATTCGCTACGCCGGATTCCCACGCTTCGCTCGGAATGACAACGGGCAGAGCCCACCCATAATTATTAATTATTCAGTATTAATTGTTAATTAAAAATCCCCGATGATTCGGGGACTTTTTTACAACACTTTTTTCAAAAACTCTTTGAGTCGGTCGCATTTGGGGGCGGTGAAAAACTCTTCGGGCGGCGCTTGTTCGAGTATCTTGCCTTGCGCCATAAAGAGAATCCTCGTGCCGACCTCTCTTGCAAAAGCCATCTCGTGCGTGACGATGACCATCGTCATACCTTCGTCTGCGACTTGCTTGATGAGATCTAAAACTTCACCGACCATTTCGGGATCGAGCGCGGAAGTCGGTTCGTCAAAAAGCATGACTTTGGGATTCATCGCAAGCGCACGCGCAATTGCCACACGCTGTTTTTGTCCGCCGCTCAAAGTCGAGGGATAAACGTCCGCTTTGCTCTCGAGTCCGATGCGCTTCAAAAGTTCGTCCGCGCGCTCGTTTGCCGCCTCTTTAATTTGCTTTTTGGACGTAAATTCAACGGGCGCAATCTCCTTCTTTCCAACGTGTACGGCGTGCGTGATTTTGCGCTCCGTGTTTTCGATTTTCTCGGTCAGATCGAGTTTGCGTTTGGTGAGTTTCGGATCGTATGCAGCATATGATTTTCCGCCGATTTCTTTGATCTGTTTCGTTTCTTCCCACGCAGAAACGATAGGTTTAAGTTGCGAATTGAGCGCGTCAAGTTTGGTTTTGAGCGATTCGACCTTTTTGTCGAGTCGTGCGTTGTACTTGTTGCCGAAAAGATCAAACCACTTGTTGTAGATAGGCACGAAGGCGTTTTTGCGCTTGGTTTTGCGCATATTTTTCACGCCTATCTGCACGGGTGCGAGAGTGATGTTTTTCTTCACCGTCATATTGGAGAAAAGGTTGAATTGCTGAAACACCATTCCCATTTTTTCACGCTGTTCGTTTATGTCCACTTTTAGGTCGGCAAGGTCTACGCCGTCAAACATAATCTTGCCCGCCGTCGGGTCTTCAAGACAATTGAGGCATCTCAAAAACGTGGATTTTCCACCGCCGCTCGGACCTACGATGACAACTCTTTCGCCCTCGTTTATGGTTTCGGTGATGTCGTCAAGCACCAACAAATCGCCGAATTTTTTTGTCAGATTTATAGCACTCAACATAACTTACGCCTCCACGATATATTCCTTTTTCTTTTTGCGAACGTCGATCTTTTTGTAATTGCGATCGGTTTTTGCCATCTGCTTTTCTACGAGTTTGAGTACGCCCGTAAGCCCCATAACGATGATGAGATACATGCACGCGGCAATCAGCAACGGAAAGAGATAATCGAAGGTTCTCGATTGGATCATTCCCGGCACTTTGCCGAGGTCGAGAATGCCGACGTAGCCGACGATTGCCGTCTCTTTGACGAGAGTGATAAACTCGTTGAAAAGCGGCGGAAGCACGTTGCGCACAGCCTGCGGCGTGACCACTTTCACCATGGTTTGCCCCGTGGACATACCAAGCGAACGCCCCGCTTCCATCTGACCGTAGTCAACGCTTTCAAAGCCCGCCCTGACGATTTCGGCAACGTATGCGCCCGAGTTCAGTCCAAACGTGAGCGCGCCGATCGCAATGCCATTGTCGGATGAGGCAAGCACAACGAAATACATTATGAAAAGTTGCAAAACGACGGGCGTGCCGCGGATTATCATTATGTACGTTTTGGCTATTGCGGATAGCACCTTTAGTTTGCCCGTCTTTTTTGAAACGTAATTTATCATTGCCAATACGACGCCGATGGCAACGCCGATGAGCGTTGCCAAAAACGCGATGAGCAAGGTGTTGCCAAGCCCCTCGAAATAGAGTTTGTATCTGCCGTCGTAGATGAACGCGCGATAAAGACGTTCGGATATGGTTGCCGACAAAATCATAATATCACCAAAGTTTCGCCGTTATTTGAGCATCAGTTCCGCAGGGATTTTGTCCATAAGGATTGCGTCGATGCGGCCGTTTTTGAGGTCTTGAAGAGCAAGCGCGTATTGCTTGTATTGCTTTACGCTCGCACCTTCCGCTTTGACGAGAATCGTGCCGATCGTGCCGTCTGCGTTTTCGATATCGTAGGAGTAGCCCTGACCTTTTGCCGCGCTGATGATAAGGTCGCCGCTCGTGCCTTCCTGCACGCCGACAGTCTTGCCTGCAAGGTCTTTGACGCTCGCGAACTGTCCGTCTTTGGACACGATGACGAGAGTGGAACTCGAATAAACGCGGCTGAAATCAACCGCCGCTTTACGCTCTTCGTTGATGGTGATGCCTGCCGCGCCCACTGCGTCGGACGTGGATTGAGCAACGTTGGTGGCAATCACGTCAAACATAACGTCTTTCACTTCGAGTTTTTTGCCGAGGTTGAGGGCAACTTGCGACATAATCGCAACGTCAAGACCTACAACGTTTCCGCCGTAAACGAACTCGTAGGGAGCAAAGCCCGACTCGGTGTACATGGTGAGCGTCTGACTTGCCGAGCCGAAATCCCAACTCGTTTGCAATCCGTCGGGAGCAACCGCTTTGTCACCGCACTTTTCTTCGTTGGCAAGCGCGGAATAATAATCCATATATTGATTCATTTTGCCGTTTGCAAGCCACTCGTCGATGACGGCGTTCACGGCGTTGAGCAAATCGACGTTGCCCTTCTTCACCGCAATGCCGAAGTCCTCTTGCAGAAGGTCGAGTGCCGCCACGGCTTGAAGATTCGAGTCGCCGTCGTTGCACGCAACGAGTGCGAAACACGCACCGATTACGGTTGCAATCAACAAAGCGACAAGGCTTATTTTGGTCATTTTTTTCATAGGTTTATGTCTCCGAAAAACTTGTATTTCATTTTTACCGACATATAATAGCAACCTCGCGGATATTTTGCAATCGATTTTGCATAAATTCCCAAATATTTTTATATTTTTCAAAATCTATGCAGAAATTAATAAATATTCAGTATATTTATGCATTTTATATACATTTATTCGCATAAAAAAACGAATTGACCTCATCGGCAAAATATTTTATTATATATAAAGATATTTATCGTACAAATAATAAACGATATATAGCATAAATCGACCTAAACGGGTCAAAATCAATAGAATCGCAAAAACGTTATGAACGAAATTCTTCTCTTAAGCAACGCAAATCATCCCCTTATCGAGCAAGCGAAATCGCTCGTTTCGGCATACGAAAACGAGCACGTAAAATTCAGTTTTCAGACGGCAAAGTTGAGCGATGAAAACGTAATCGGAAAAGCGAAATCGGCGCACGCAGTCTTGTTCGTCACGACGACGAAAAAGGAAGATAAAGCGGTTGAATCAATCCGCAAAAATCTCAACCTATATGCGCAGATCACCGGTTTATCATCATATATCGACGGCGTAAACCGTGAGTTGTGCATAGTGCAAGATAAAAACGGCGGCATATATCACGGTGAAAAAGGCTTTGGAAACAACCGCTCTTTCGGGCGCGAAGCGTACGATACGGAACGCTATAGCGAACTTGAAATCGAGCGCACCGCCCGCGTTGCGTACGAGTATACGCAAGAGCGCGCTCGTCACCTTACGCTGTGCGACAAAGCGGATATGCTCAACTCCTCTAAACTTTGGCGAAAAGTCGTTGCCGACGTCAACGAAGACTATCCTTCCGTAACCGTCGATATGCAAGATATCACCGCCACCGCAAAAGCGATTGTCACCTCTTTGCAATCTATCGACACAATCGTGACGACCGCCCTTTTCGGCGATATACTCACCTCGGTTGCCACGAGTGTTTTTGGCAGCGCACCTTCGATAAGTTTTGTGGGAGATACCCCTCTTGCAATGTACGGCTTCAACCTCTGCGAACAGAGCAACGTATCGCAAAACTCAATAGAATCTCTCATCCGTTTTGCAATGCAAAACTCATTTGGGATTGAGTGATATGGTAAAAAAACAAATGCGCCTCTGTTTTCAGAGGCGCATTTGTTTATATAAGGCACAATCGATAAATAATGAAAAGTATAATATTGTGATGAAAAACCTTTCTCTTTGTGAAAGGCGTGATATTTGGATGAAGAGCAAGAAAGAGTCGTTTTCACAGGCAGGAGCGTACTGAATCGTACGTGACTGTTTTGTGGAAACGGCTCTGCCGCAGTTATTCGCCAAATAGCACGTCTTGGAGAAAGGCGTGATAAATCGATGGATAACAAGGAAGGCGCAATTTTTAAACTTGTGAAAAGTGTAATATTGAGATGAAGAACAAGGAAGGCACGACTTGAAACAAAACCCAACGTACATAGTCGTACGTGATTTTGGAGCAAGCCGTGCCTGACACAGTTATTCGCTCAATAGTACACTTTTCAAGAATTGACCGGTGTAGGAACACGCCACCTCACTTACCTCCTCCGGCGTTCCTTGCGCTACTATAGTACCGCCACGGTCGCCGCCGTCAGGACCGAGGTCGATGACGTTGTCGGCAACTTTGATGACGTCGAGATTGTGCTCGATGACGAGGACGGTGTTGCCTTGCTCGACGAGGCGGTCGAGAATGGTGATGAGTTTTGCAACGTCGTGGGTGTGAAGTCCGGTGGTGGGTTCGTCAAGGATATAGACGGTTTTGCCGGTGGAACGACGAGAGAGTTCGGTTGCGAGTTTGACGCGTTGCGCCTCGCCGCCGCTGAGCGTAGTTGAGGACTGACCGAGTTTGACGTAGCCCAAACCGACGTCGTTGAGCGTTTTGATTTTGTTTTTGATTTTCGGGATATTCGCAAAAAATTCGGTGGCTTCCTCGATGGTCATATCGAGAACGTCGCTGATATTTTTGCCTTTGTAGCGCACTTCGAGCGTTTCGCGGTTGTATCGTGCGCCCTTGCACACCTCGCAAGGCACGTACACGTCGGGAAGGAAGTGCATTTCGATTTTGATGATGCCGTCGCCACTGCAATGCTCGCATCTGCCGCCGCCGACGTTGAAGGAGAATCTGCCTGCGGTGTAGCCTCTGGCTTTAGAGTCGGGAAGCGAGGCGAACAGTTCTCTTATATCGCTGAAAACACCCGTGTAGGTTGCGGGATTGGAGCGCGGCGTTTTGCCTATGGGGCTTTGGTCTATGCAGATGACCTTGTCCACGTTTTCGATGCCCTCGATGCCGTCGCAATTGCCCTGTCTGACGTTGGAGCGCATAAGCGCGTTGGAGAGCGCGGGGAAAAGCACTTCGTTGACGAGCGAGGATTTGCCGCTGCCCGACACGCCGGTAACACAGTTGAATACGCCGAGCGGAATCTTGACGTCAACGTTTTTGAGGTTGTTCTGCTTTGCGCCCTTTATCTCGATAAACTTGCCGTTTGAGGAGCGGCGGGAAATGGGAACGGGAATGGAGAGTTCTCCGCTCAGATACTTGCCCGTTATGCTGTCCTTGCTTGCTATGATATCATCCACACTGCCGCTTGCGACCACGCTTCCGCCGTGCACGCCTGCACCCACGCCGATATCCACGATAAAGTCGGCGTTGCGAATGGTTTCCTCGTCGTGCTCGACGACGATGAGCGTGTTGCCGATATCGCGCAGATTCTTGAGAGATTGAAGAAGACGTTGATTGTCCTTTTGATGCAAGCCGATGCTCGGCTCGTCGAGAATGTACAGCACGCCCGTGAGCCCGCTTCCGATTTGGGTTGCGAGTCTGATACGCTGGGATTCGCCGCCGCTTAAAGTGGTTGCCGAGCGTGAGAGCGTGAGATAGTCAAGTCCGACGTTGATGAGAAAATCAAGCCTTGCGCAGATTTCTTTTACGATTCTGTCCGCGATGAGGTGTTGCGTGTCGGTGAGTTTGAGCGTCTGCATAAACTCTTTGAGTTTTGCAATGGACATTTCGGTGAGATCGAATATGTTTTTGCCTGCGATCGTGACGGCGAGCGCTTCGGGTTTGAGTCTCTTTCCGCCGCACTTTGAGCAAGGCACTTCTTTCATATACTTTGCAATCTCGTTTTTGACGAGTTCGCTGTCCGTTTCGTTGAAGCGGCGCATAAGATTTCTTGCCACGCCCTCGTAACTTGCCTTGTAAAATCCGCTGAACGTGCGCGAATTATATTCCATGGAAATACGGTCGCCGTCGTTGCCGTAAAAGATTATATCGAGGATGTTTTTGGGCAAGTCTTTAAGCGGCGTATCGAGGGAGAATCCGTACGCCTGCGAGAGCGCTCTGAACTGCATCTGCGACATATGCCCGGCGTCCCAGCCGCTCACTTTGATTGCGCCGTCTTTGAGGGATTTGTTCCAGTCGGTGACGAGCAGATTGACGTCGATTTCGTTGCGGAAACCCAAGCCTCCGCACTCGGGGCATGCGCCGTACGGGTTGTTGAACGAAAATAATCTCGGCGTGAGTTCCTCAAAGCTCAAGTCGCAATCGGGGCACGCGTACTTGGTGGAATAGAGCACTTCCTCGCCGTCGAAGTCGGCAATCACGAGCCCTTCGGAAAGTTTGATCGCATTTTCGATCGCGTCGGAGATACGACGTTGCGCGCCGTCCTTGACGACGATACGGTCGATGACCACGCTTATGTTATGTTTGATATTTTTGTCGAGTTTGATTTCTTCGTCGAGGGTATAATTCGTTCCGTCCACTCTGACTCGAACGTAGCCTGCGCGCTTGAACTGCTCGAGTTCTTTGCGGTATTCGCCCTTGCGACCTCTGACGACGGGAGCGAGAAGTTGAAGTTTCGCACCCTCTCTTTCCATAATCTTGTCGCAGATCTGATCCACGGTCTGACGAGCGATTTCACGCCCGCACTTCGGGCAATGCGGAGTGCCGATTCTCGCGAAAAGAAGGCGGAAATAATCGTATATTTCCGTCACCGTACCCACGGTCGAACGGGGGTTGTGCGAGGTGGTTTTTTGGTCGATTGACACTGCGGGAGAGAGCCCCTCGATATAGTCCACGTCGGGCTTTTGCATCTGTCCGAGGAACATACGAGCGTAACTCGAAAGACTTTCGACGTAGCGTCTTTGCCCCTCTGCGAAAATGGTGTCGAAAGCAAGCGAGGATTTGCCGCTTCCGCTCAAACCCGTAAACACCACGAGTTTGTCACGCGGTATTTCGAGGTCGATATTTTTGAGGTTGTTTTCCCTTGCCCCTTTTACGATGATTTTGTCGATACTCATTTTTTTACTCTTCTATTATGTTCTTCTAATGCGATTTTCAACTGAGTTTTTTGATTTGTTTTTTGAGGTCGTTGAGTTCGTCGCGGATGAGAATTGCCTTCTCGAAATCGAGTTGCGCGGCAGCAGTCTGCATAAGCCCTTTGAGGCGTTCAACTTCCTTAATAATATCTTTAACGCTCAATTTTTCGTTGTGAACTGCCTTTTTGGTGATTTCGAGCGAATTTTTGATTGCGCTCACGACGGTCTTGGGCACTATGCCGTGCGCCTTGTTGTACTCGTCCTGAATCTTCCTTCGGCGCATGGTTTCGTCGTAGGCTCTTTGCATGCTCTGCGTCATATTGTCGGCGTACATAACCACTCTCCCCTTGTCGTTTCTTGCCGCTCTGCCTATGGTCTGAATGAGCGCGCTTTCGCTTCTCAAAAAACCTTCCTTATCGGCGTCGAGAATTGCGACGAGTTGCACTTCGGGAAGGTCAAGACCTTCGCGCAAAAGGTTGATGCCCACAAGCACGTCAAACTCGCCCTCTCTCAATCCTTTGACTATGTCGATGCGCTCGAGCGTGTCTATATCCGAGTGCATATAGCGCACCTTGATCCCGACTTCCTTGAGGTAGTCGGTGAGGTTTTCCGCCATCTTTTTGGTGAGGGTGGTCACAAGCACTCTGCCCTTGTTTTTGACCACGGCGTTTATCTCGCCGATAAGGTCGTCTATCTGACCTTCGATAGGCTTGATTTCGATCTCGGGATCGAGAAGTCCCGTCGGGCGAATGATCTGCTCCGCAACGAGATCGGCTCTTTCGAGTTCGTACTGCGCAGGCGTTGCCGACATGCACACGAGTTGGCGTATGCGCGCGTCGAATTCCTCGAAACGAAGAGGTCTGTTGTCGTAGGCTGACGGGAGTCTGAACCCGTATTCGACGAGGTTGTCCTTTCTTGCTCTGTCGCCGTTGTACATAGCGCGGATTTGCGGAATGGTCATATGGCTTTCGTCGATAAACGTGATGAAGTCCTTGCCGAAAAAGTCGAGCAGCGTATACGGCGCTTGCCCGGGCTGTCTGCCGTCGAAGTAGCGCGAATAGTTTTCGATTCCGCTGCAATATCCCACTTCCCTTATCATCTCGACGTCGTAGTTGACTCTCTCGTCTATGCGTTGCGCCTCGATGAGTTTGCCTCTCTCCACGAAGTACTTGACTCGCTCTTGCTTGTCGAGCATAATGCGGCGCAAAATGGCTTCCTTATCGCCGCTTATGACGTACTGCGTTGCAGGGAATATGAGGGTATGTTTGAGTTCGCTGAGCACCTTGGAGGTCGTGCCGTCGATTTCGCAAATGCGCTCGATCGTATCTCCGAACATTTCAACGCGGATTGCGACTTCCGAACTCGTTGAGGGAAAGATATCCACCGTGTCCCCTCTCATTCTGAAAGTTGAGCGCACGAAGTCGATATCGGCGCGCTTGTATTGGATATCAACGAGTCGCCGCGCAAGTTCGTCACGGTCAATCTCGTCGCCCTCGCGCAGAGAAATGGAGTTTTCAAAATAGTCCGTCGGCGCGCCCAAGCCGTATATGCACGACACGCTCGCCACGACTATGGTGTCCTCTCTCTCGCAAAGCGACGCGGTTGCCGAGTTGCGAAGTTTGTCGATTTCCTCGTTGACCTGCAAATCCTTTTCGATATAGGTGTCCGTGCGCGGAATGTACGCCTCGGGTTGATAATAATCGTAATAGGAAACGAAAAACTCCACTCTGTTTTTTGGGAAAAACTCACGGAGTTCGTTGCAAAGTTGAGCGGCGAGCGTCTTGTTGTGCGCAATCACGAGCGTGGGCTTTTGCATACGCTCGATAATATTCGCCATAGTAAAAGTTTTGCCCGAGCCCGTTACGCCCAGCAAAACTTCCGTGTTGAATCCGTCCTTCAGACCTTCAACGATTTTTTCTATTGCCTCGGGTTGATCGCCCGTGGGCTTGTATTTGCTTACAAGTTCAAATTTCATCTATTTCAAATCTCATTGTCCGAGCAAGAACGCAACCAACTGGCGTATGCCCACACCTATGAGCGCAGTGACGACGCTCAGTCCTAGCGTAAGCAGAATCTTGAACAAGAGATTGCTCTTGAACGCACGCTCCACTCTTGCAAACTGAAGCCCCTTCTTTTGCATATTGATGCAGTAGACCAACTCACCTTTCTTGTCCGAGCGCGTGATGTCGAAATAGTCGTCGATTTCGAGATTGCGAAGCGTGGTGTCCAACTCGTCCTCTTCGATGGGCAAATCGAGCGGCAGTTTCTCAAAAATTTCAATGGGCGTGATAAGACAAGAGCCGTTCTGTTTGTCCGCCTCCTGATAGATGACTCTCATCACCGCTTTTTCTTTTTTTGTCAAGACGTGCTGTCTTTCAACTTGCACTTGCATCTTTTTGCCTCTGATTCGGGTGTGGGCAAAGCCCATCCGCAATTTATTGATTATTAATTGTTAATTTTGAAGTCACAGGAATTTTGCCAACAACACGGTGACTATCGCAACTATTGCGCTGCCCACAAGACTGCCCAAAAACGACGTGAAAAACAATACGCCCTTGCCCACCGTTTTTTCGGCTTTTTCTTTGACGGTTTTCTTTTGATAAAGAGTGTGCTCCTGAGGCTTTTCTTCCTCCGCTTGCGGCGCTTGCACGACGGGCTTTTGCACTTCCTCGATGCGTTTGACAACGCTGAGGCAGTATTCGTCGGGCGTAAAATATTTGACGAGGATATATTCTCTGTCTTTGAGTTCTCTGATGACGGAGGACAGTTGCACTTTGGAGAGCGTCAAACCTTGCGGGATTCTTTCAAGAATCTCGTCCGCTTCGATGATTTTGTACACTTCCTCTTCGCCTGCGATATTGCGAATGATATCGTACACCGTTTGACATTCGAGTCCGAGCATAAATACCTCCTTATTCTTTCTAAAATGTTAACATATTATTATAAATATAGCAATGTTTTTTCAAAATCACACTCTAAAATTCTGTCCGTTCGCATTTGTTTTTCACACAATATGCCGTTTTTTCTGTGCATCAAATAGGTGAAAGCAGGCATTGACAACCCATATTATCTATGATAGAGTGAAATTGTCGATATAAACTATCGTAGTGGCATATATTTTTGGAATCGAGCGTTGCTCGAAAACAGTGAAACGGGAGACTTTTTATGAAAAAGAATTTTGCACTCATTCTTACAACTTGCATTTTGCTTACGCTGTTGATGACGGCTTTCGTTGCGTGCGACAATGAAGAAACCGTAACTGTCAAGGTTTATTCTGTATCCACAGGTCACGATGAAAATCCAAGGTTGGGACACACAATCACCATAAAAAAAGGGAGCACTTTTTCAACAGAAGATTATTTTTCGAATTATGAGAAATACGATGGCACAATGGGACGCCTTGATCCATGGGGGTTCTATCTCGACTCCGCTTGTACAAAAAAGCACAACGATGATAACATTATCGATCACGATGTGAGGTTCTACATTCTCTATTGCAGTTTTGGCTCAACGTTTATTGTTTTCAACTACGAAAATAAAAATTACTATTGTTATGTTGAAGATACAACGGCAAAATTGACTGCCGACACGTTTGCAGTTTCGGCATATGGCAAAACGATTGATTCTTCAAAACTTAACTATTATTCCGACAAAGAAATGACGCAAGAGATCGAACTTGTAGGTAAGTCATACGATGAAATAGCAGTTGAAGCAGTAAGCTCTTATCCGTATAAAGAAAAGTACGTTTATGTAAAACGTGCTGATTAAGTATAAAAATTCACTTTTTGGAGGAGAACTATGAAAAAACGTCAACTATTAATTCTTGGAATCATTGAAATTCCGATCGAAAGCACAACGCCCGAAATTCTTGAAGATATGGAAAGAATAAAGGACGAAATAGGCAAGAATCAATATCTTATGAGTGCATAAAGTTTGATCCTCTATAAACACAAAAGCAAGCGTTGAACGCTTGCTTTTGTCTTTATAAAACGTGTTTTATGGCAAAATCAGTCGTTTCTGTTTTGTTGGATTTGAAGCGACAGCAGTGCGAGCGACGAGGCAAGATCCTCGTTCTTGAGGGCTACGTTAGAGGGGATATTGAGGTGCACCGAAGCAAAGTTCCATATGGCCTTTATGCCTGCGCCGACCATTCTGTCCGCAACCTCTTGCGCCGCATACGAGGGCACTGTGATGATGCCGATCTGAATGTTGAATCTCTCAACGATCTCTTTGAGTTTTGACACGTCGTAGACGGGTTTGCCGTTGATTTTGGTGTTCACCACTCTTTCGCTGTTGTCGAAAGCAGCCACGATATTCAGCCCGTAGTTTTCAAAACCGCCGTAGCCGAGAAACGCTTTTCCGAGTCCGCCCACGCCGACCAGAACGGCGTCGTGAGTGTTGTTGTAGCCGAGAAAACTTTCAAGGTCTGCGATGATCTCCTTGGTGACGTAACCCATTTTGGGTTTGCCTGCCACGCTCGAGACGAGGGCGATATCTTTTCTCACCTGCACGGGATTGAGGTTGAGCCCGTTTGCAATGGTTGTGCTTGACACGGTTGCGACGTTGAGTTTGTCGAGTTGATACAAATATTTGAGATAGGACGGCAATCTGTTGAGAGTTGCCTTTGAGATTTCTTTATTGTCTTTCGTCATAATTCACCTTGCATATTTTTCGATAAAAATATACACCCTTTCGCGCGCATATGTCAAGTTTCTATCGATATTGGCGTTCAATCGATAAAAATCCCGATATTCTCGCAAAAAAATATGCAATCGATAAAATCCGATTGCACATTTCGTTTATTTTACGATTTTGAATCTTTCAAATCCGACTTTTCATTCGCCTTTGCTGTCCGAGTCGTCGCTTTGAGAATCTTCACCGTCGCCACGTGACTTTTCTGCGTTATCGTCCGACTCTGCACCGTTGCCGTCTGAATCCGTGGCATCGTTCGGCTTATCGTCGCCGTGCGATTTTTCGTTGTCGTCGCCCGTGGTTTCGGCGTTGTCAAACGGCGAAGTCACTGCGTAGTCTTTTTCATCGCGCGGAGCATTTTCATCGCCATTATTCTCGTTTTTGGCATGCGATTTGCGTTTGCCGCGAGATTTTTTGTTGTTCGGATTCGTCGAGCCGAATTTCTTTTTGATTATGAGGATCGTGATGACGAGTCCTGCGATGAGAAGGCATATCGGCAGAAGTATTGTCAACAAAAGTATGCTCAAGAGCGTTTCCCACGCGCCGCTGCTTCTCCTTCTCCGCCCGGGATTTTGGCTTGCACAGAGCGAGAAAGACAACTCGTCGTCGGGAAGCGTATCGCTATGCCACCGATATCCGCCATCGACCGCCTCGAAGTCCTCGTTTGCATCTATCAGATAATAGTTGGTGTTGATTTTGACGTTCAAGTCCTTAAAGCTGTTCCAAGTGGACGCAGGCGACACTAAATAATTGAACACGTACACCGACGGCGAATGTTCCTCGTCGATATCGGGATACATAGGCGCAACGACCTCGTTGACGATTGTCTGATTCGGCGCAAACGTCATATCGTACTCAAACCAACACAACAAATCTCTTTTGACGTTGAGGTGATTGACGACAGCGACTCGCGAACTTCCGCTTTTCAAACTCCAGTACGCCGCGTTGTACCAATCCACCTTGCTCACGCCGTAACTCTCGTCGTAGTATTTGAGCGCAAACTCCTCGAAAGTCGTCGTGCTTTCCTCGATTTTCCTTAACGAGCCGGAAACTTTGTTCTTGCAATCGTAGTCGGAGAAAAACTCCACTCGCTCCGCAAAGTCGATTTCATCGCCTATGGCATAGAAAGTGTACTCGTTGCTGTTTCCCATCAAGAACGTTACGAACTGCGTTCCGTCGAGGTTTTGCCTGTAAGAGGAATACCATAAACCGCAAACTACCGAGCGCGAATCGAGTCCGCCGAGATACATTCTGCAATAGCCGTCGCTTGCGGTGCAAGTGTAAACGTATTTGTGAACGACCTTATCGCGAGTGTAAAAATCGTCCTCGATCATCTCGTCTTGCAACTTCACGAATTCACTTGCGACAGAAAACGACGTGTCTTGCAGCATATACGAAAAGCGAAGTTTTCTCTCCACCGTCTGATCGTCGACCTTCACGCCGAATCTGTCAAGCGACGACGGATCGTAAAGAATCCGATCAAGGTATTCTATCGGGAAAAGGACGTTGACTTTGGCTGTGAGTTCGCTCGGATTTTTGAACGTGTACTTTGCGCTGACCGAGCCTATCTGAAGTCCGTTTAGATAGTGTTCGTCAAACTGAATATCGAAAGTAAGGTCTTCTCTTTCAACGGTGATAGGACTATTCTCGGTGGTGATGAGAACGCCTGCCGAGTCGCGCCCTTCGTAATATCTAATTGCGGAATTTGCCACACAAACCGAGGTGGGAGAAGCAATTATAAAAGC
This sequence comes from uncultured Eubacteriales bacterium, assembly GCA_900549225.1. Classification (GTDB taxonomy): domain Bacteria; phylum Bacillota; class Clostridia; order Christensenellales; family CAG-917; genus CAG-475. The sequence continues at coordinate 38,911 of URNP01000012.1, forward strand.
GCAGGTCGCAATCAGCGCAAGCACGAACGCTACGCTCAAAAACTCTTTCATCGGGAAAGAGAACGTGTCGTGTTTTTTCATATTCTCCTCTTAAACCTCCGTTTTCAATATAATAAAGTCCGTTTTACGTCAATATCTCGATTTTTATCACTTCACCGTTATATCGGCAAGTCTGAACGGAATCGCCTTTTTCAACTCGTCCAGAGTGGTTTCGATCTGAAAGCCGATTCGTCCGCCCGAGAAAAATAATCTCGGCACTTTTTGTGCGCTCTCGTCAATCGTGGTCTTGAAAAACTTTTTCATTCCGATCGGGGAACAACCGCCGTGCACGTATCCCGTGAGCGAAAGCAAATCTTTGGATTTGACCATTTCGACGCTCTTTTCTCTTACGCACGCCGCCGCTTTTTTGAGGTCGAGTTCGCTCGCGACGGGAACGACGAAAACGTAGTGTTCGAGGCTTTTGCCAACCGTCACCAACGTTTTGAAAACGAGGCTTTGATCCACGCCCAAAAGCGCCGCCGCCTCGACACCGCTCACTGCTTCGTCTATGCCTAAAACGTGCTCTTTGTATGCGACTTTCTTTTGATCGAGAATCCGCATAGCGTTGGTTTTTTCGATTTTATCCTTTGCCATAAAATGTTATTCTTCCTCGCCCGTCTGCTCGTCCACTTTGAGCATAATCGCGCACTCGATGCGCTTTTTGAAGAGGTCGCAACCGTACTTGTAAACTCCGTTTACGTCACCTGTTGCGTTGTATGCGTTTGCGGCGCAACCGCCCGAGCAATACAATCTCGCCCAGCACTCGTCGCACTCTTTTCTCGAATACGCGTTGCACTTTTTGAATTTGGTTTGGATATCAGTCCTCGTCACGCCCTTCCAAATATCGCCCATAAGATAGTCCTTGTTTCCGACGAATTGGTGGCAGGGATAGAGTTCGCCCGTAGGCGTCACCGCAAGGTATTCCGTGCCGCTTCCGCAACCCGAAATGCGCTTGTAAATGCAAGGGCCGCCCTCGAGGTTGAGCATGTAGTGATAGAACGTGAACGGTTTGCCTTGCTTTCTTCTTTCAATCATCATATCGGCAAGTTTCTCGTACTCTTTGAACACGATTTGCTTGTCGTCCTCGGTGAGAGCGTACTTGTCGGTCGGGGGACATACGACGGGTTCCATGCTCAGTTCGTCGAAGCCGAGGTCGAGCATAGTCTGAATATCCTTGGTGAAATCGGGATTTCTATGCGTGAACGTGCCTCTCATATAATAGTTTTTTCCGCCCCTTGCCGTGACGAATTTTTGGAATTTCGGCACGATTATATCGTAACTTCCCACGCCGCCCACGGTCTTTCTGAAGTGGTCGTTTATCTCCTTTCTTCCGTCGAGGGAAAGCACGACGTTGTCCATTTCCTTGTTTGCGAAATCAATGACTTCGTCGTCAACAAGCATACCGTTGGTGGTGAGCGTAAAGCGGAAATTTTTGCCGTGTTCTTTCTCGATCGAGCGGGCGTACGCCACGAGATCTTTGACGACCTGCCAGTTCATAAGCGGCTCGCCGCCGAAAAAGTCGACTTCGAGATTGCGGCGCGTTCCGCTGTTTTCCACGAGAAAATCCAAAGCGCGCTTTCCGACTTCGTAGGACATAAGCGCACGCTCGCCGTGATACTTGCCTTGAGATGCAAAACAGTATTCGCAGTTGAGATTGCAGGTGTGCGCAACGTGAAGGCACATTGCTTTGAGCACCGTATTGCGCTTTGCCAAAATATCGACGTCAGGTTTGAATGTGTCTTCAGAGAAAAGTTTGCCCTCTTTTTTGAGTTGTTCAACGTCGTCTATGCACTCCAAAACGTCTGCCTCGCTCACGCCTTGGTCTTTATACTTTTTGCAAATATCTTCGGCAATTTGCTCTGTGCCAGAATGCTCGTACGCGTTGATAATGTCGTACGCCACGTCGTCCACGCTGTGTACGCTTCCGCTTGCGGTGTCAAGCACGATGTTGTATCCGTTGAGTTTGAAAGAATGAATCATATCGTTTGATTGGTCCTATATGGTATTTCGTCGCAAACGAAGGGATTTACCGTCTGCGATTTTACACAAAAAACGCCTAGCATAACTAGGCGATCTTTGCAAAAGTATGTGTTTTGCTAAAAATTATTTTGCAGCCTTTTCGCACTTTTGGTTTGCAACGCCGCAAGAAGTTTTGCAAGCAGATTGGCAAGAAGTTTGGCATTCGCCGCAGCCGCCGTTTTGTTTGCTTTCGTTGAGATCGCGCGTTTTCAAAGTTGTAATTCTTTTCATGATAACGACTCCTTACAATTGATATATAGTATTATAGAAACTAAAATGTTCTTTGTCAAGAGTTATCCGACACTTATTCGGAGACGGAACACGAGCCGCAACGGCGGCGAGCA
>URNP01000013.1 GCA_900549225.1 uncultured Eubacteriales bacterium
GGCAATACGCACACTTGCGTGTTGCCGTTGCCTCGGCGACGGTTTTTGCTTACTCTTCTACAAGTTTGCGTTTTCTGTCGTTGATGATGCCAAGGCTGTCTTTGATAGTCTTCTCAGCGCCGTCGAGAATGTTGAAAGCAAGCGAGCGTGCCTCGTAGTCCATCTTGTGATAGTTCTCTTCCGCTTCGCGTTGCATGGCTTCTGCCTCTGCCTTTGCGCGAGCGTAAACCTCGGTTTCAGCCATAAGGCGTTTTGCCTGTTCTTCGGCTTTATCCATAGTTTCGTTGGCGTATTTTTCGGCTTTTTCAATGATATCGTCGCGCTCTTTTTTGATTTGAGTCGCCTCACGAAGAACGAGCGGATAACTTGCTCTGAATCTTGAGATAAGGTCGAGCAACACGGCTTTATTGATGACTATGTCGCTGTTGCTGAACGCGGCTTTTTTCGCTTTAAGCACTTCGCTTTCGATTTCGTTGATAAGCATATCGATTGTTTCCATAAACGCACTCCTTCGTATATCGATCATTTTATTATAAGGACGATATATCAATATATCCCTTTGATTTCTTACGTTTGTTCTTATTCGCTTATTTTTTTCGCTATTCTAAACGCCTATTTCAGATTTTCAAACTCTTTTGACGTGATAAGCGACACGCAGCACGCAGGCACTGACGAATAATCCCCTTTGGAGATTTGCTCTCGTGCGAGCGTCGAACTTATTTTTGAAAACGCGCTCGGCTCGATAAACACGGTCTCGAATCCGTGTTCGCGATTGAACTTTGCCATATCTTCCTCGTACGCTCTGTCCTCGTCGCCTCTTATCCCTCTGACGAGTGCGCTTGCGCCCACGTCGGCGGCAACTTCAACGGCGTATTTGTCGGAATACAACGCTTTTGCTCCCTTCTTCTGCTCGCATACGCAATTTACGATCGCAAGCCTTTGAGCAGGATTGAAAGCGTACTTCTTATCGGGATTTACAAGACAAGCCACCCACACTTCGTCGAATTGACAAAGCGCTTCGTCAAGCACCGCCTCGTGTCCTTTCGTAAACGGGTCGTAACTTCCGGCCATAAGCGCAACGTATTTGCGAGAAATAAACTCCGCAACGACCGTACCCATTTTTTTTGTGCGTTGCTTGTAGCGAGAATCGCTCACTTCGTAAGTCTTTTCCGCGCCGTGCTCGAACACGATCACGCCGTCTTTATCGAGCAAATCGAGGTCGAAAATCATTCCGAGTGCGAGTTCTCCGAGTCCGCTTGCATACGGCGGATCAACGAAAATCATATCGAATTTTTTGCCCGTAACGTACGCATTGCGCAAAACACCCGAAAAATCCGAATTGACAACCTTAAAATTGCCGTCGATACCCTGCAAATTTTTACGCACGAGTTCGACGCTATCCTTGCTGTTGTCAACGAAAGTGACTTCCTTCGCACCTCTTGAAATACACTCTATACCGAGCGCGCCGCTTCCTGCAAAAAGGTCGAGCACAACGGCGTCCTGACTGTATCCTTGCAAGACGTTAAACAACGTTTCCTTTATTCTCGTAGTCGTCGGGCGCACTCTGTCGTCCTTTGGCGAAGCAAGATTTTTGCCTCTGTATTTACCGGCAACAACTCTCATATTTATCTCCGATTATATTCACAGAATATAACTTTTCTCATTTCCCGTCTATATTCGGGTGCGGGGTTTTACCCCACCCACAATTATTAATTATCCGTTATTAATTATTAATTCTTTCGCCAAAGTACGGATTCTCTTTCTCTCCGCTTTGGTCAACGATTCTCTTCTCCGTCACGAGCATATCGAGCGGATGATCGAAAGTGCTTATTTCAAGACCTTTGGCTTCCTGACAGTCAAACGCAAGTCCCAAAACGAAGCAGTCGTGACAGGCAAGATATCGGTCGTAATAACCTTTGCCGTGCCCTACCCGATTCAATCCGTCAAAAGCAACCATAGGTACGATCGCAAGATCGGGATCGTCGACAGAGTGAGATCCGACGGGTTCGAGAATCCCCCACTTATTCGTCTTGAAATTCGTGAACGGCGTGATTGCGACTGCCTTCATCTCGTCGCCGTACACTCTCGGCACGCAGACCACTTTTTCCGCCATAAGCGCAAGTCCGACGATTTCTTCCGTATTCGGTTCGTTTTGAGTGCCGAGATAAACAAACACCTTATGTGCGCGCCTGAACTCATCCAACCCCGAAAGCGCGTCGGCAATTGCGCCGCTCGCCCACTCTTTTTGATCGCCCGTAAGTTTGGATATATTAGATTTCGCCGTCAATCTCGCTTGTTTCTTGTCCATTGCGTTTGTAGTATCTCTGCACACGCCCCTTAAAAGACGTATACACCGTGTATTCTATCGTTTTCCGTTGTTTTGCGACCTCGTGAACGCATTTTTCGTCTACGAGCACGACTTCTTCGCCGACTTTTGCCCTATAGTCTTTCGTATCGACAACGAAAGTGTCCATACACACGTTCCCTATCACTTTGCACGCGCGCCCGTCAATATAAACGTCCGACGGATTTTCTCGGCATACACCGTCGGCATAGCCTCCGAAAATCACGGCAGTGTTTGTGTCGTGCGGCAAAACGTAGTCGCCGTAACTCACGATTTCGCCTTTTTTTAGAAATCTCGACTCTATCACGCGCGAATATACGCTCATTGCCCCGGTGTACGCTCCGATTCCGAGGCGCACCGCATCGTATCGCAATTCTTCCTTATTCATAGAGTGCGTTGACGCAAGGTGCGCAATCGCGCTCGGATATTCTCCCTTGACGGCTTTTACGCACTTGTCGAACGAGTTTTTTTGATTCAGCGTTCCGTCACGCAAGTGCGAATATACGCCTTCAATGCATAATCCGTGATTTTTCAATGTTCTAACGGCATTTTTTATGCCTTCGCAATCAAAGCCGAGTCTGTGCATTCCGCTGTCCGCTTTGATATGCAATCGCACGCTTTCGGGATTTATTCGTCCGTCGTTTGCAAGTGAAACGAGTTCGTTCGCTTGCTCTATATCGTGCACGCCGATTATCACGCCCAAGTCGCACGCTTTTTCAAGTTCATCGCTTGCGCACGCGCACAGCAAAACGTCCTTACTTATGCCTACGTTTTGCAACTGCCACGCCTCTTCAAGCGTAACCACGCCGAAAGCGTCAACGATATCCTCGGTCTCTTTTGCCACTTCTTTAAGTCCGAAGCCGTAGGCGTCCGCTTTCACCATAAGTATAATCGGCACTTTCACGTCCGCTTTTACTCTTAAAATATTGCGCCTTACGACGTCGAGATCAACGACGATTTTCAGTTTAATAACCCACCTCGGCTATTATTGTATGAGCCGAAGTCCGTTCTCGTGCAATTATTCTCTTTTGCAGTAGTCGACAAAGCAACCGCCGAGAATAATTTGTTATTGATTTTTTATATCATCGTCAAAAACGAACCATCGACAAGACAGAAAACTATGTCTTTTGCAAGTCTTATCCTATGTTTTTGCCTATATATCCCCAAAACGATTAACATAGTTAATCGCTTGTTCGATTGTCAGATTATTTTTTGTTTTTATCCTTTTTTTCCGGCGTGAAAACTTCGACGATAATTTCTCCGATATGATTTCGCATTTCGCGGATAAACGCGTCTGTTTTCGACGGGGAAATATTCACTCTGAAACTCATCTCGCCGTCCGACTCTTTAAGTCCTTTCGTAATGAGATAAATTTCGCCCGTAAGGCTGTTTTGTTTTATGCAAATTATATCGTCGTACTTGATTCTGTCCACGAAAAATCCGAGTACGGCAATAATTTTATCGTCCTTAAATCCGTAATAACTGTTGACAAGCACCAGCAATGCCGCAACTGCGATAATCACGGCGGCTACGATAGACACCCATGCCACAGCCGGTTGCGAAGTCGCAACTCCGTTTGCCCCTGCGAGCATAGCGATATCAAGCCCTCCTATTGCCAAAGCCCCCAAAACTATGATTGTGACGATGACGGTTTTCACCACGCCGAAATTCATTCTAAACTTCATATTCGCTCCTTCTAAGTCCTTATTGTCGGTCTTTTGCATTTCTGTTTCGGTCGATTAGATACAAGGTTTTGCGCTTATTCGGCGTCCTTGCCGTCCTTCACGTACTCGTCGATAGTGATTTGTTTTTTATCTTCTTCCTGTCCCTCGAAATCGAATTTCTCGGTCTGTTGCTCTGCTCTGAACCCGTACTCTACGGTGTTGATAACCGTCGTAGCGTCGGTATAGAAGCTGAAGCCTTTCGTCTTGTAGTAACCGATAAGTTCGATTGCGCGAAGCATGAAGTAGTACATACTCGGAAGAATCAGCGACATAAGTCCGCCCGTAGGCACGGCAAGCGTCGTTGCGATGACATACACGATAGAGAAAGTCACCGCGTAGGATTTGAAAAGTCCGCCGATATTGCTCTTGACGTAAGTCAAACTTCTCGTGAAACTCGTATACACGCTCTCTTCGGGATGGAAAATCATTCTCGGCAACCACCCTGCCAAAAGCGTGGCTCTTAATGAACAAATCGTGATTCCCACAACCAGCAGAATAGGCACGACGAAGAACCCTATTTTGTTGAACATTCCGAAAAGAATTGACATCATTATTGCTCCGAAAAGCAAGTCAATCGGAAGAGTTATCGTCAATCTAGCGCCCGAATATCTGCAGCATTTTTTGAAATTGAGCGCCATATTGCTCGCAAAACCGTAGCGCATATTGGACGCCATAAGGTTGTTTATGATATCCGCGTTCGTATAATAAGAAAGTCCGAACACGAAGCAATAGAACGCATATATGAATATACCTGCAAACACGAGTCCCACCGTCACACCGGGATTTTGAGCGAGAATACCCAAAATATCGGTGACTTGGTGCAACATTTCGGCAAGTGCGCTTCTTACGGTGTTCGAGCCGTCCCAAACGGTTGAAAGCGTGTCCTTAATCGCATTGACGTAAACGCCCACGTCCGTAGAGGAGGCAAGCACGTTCCAAATCGGAAGAATGATTGCCACGCCTATGGCAAGCGACAGCACGAGCGAGATCACGATCCACAAAAAAATCTTTGCGGCGTGCCCCATATTTGAAAACAATAGAGATAACGAATACTTAAATTCCATACTATTCTCCGAGGCGTGCGCCTCATATTTGTTTGCAAGGCAAGCCCTGCGAATAATTATTTTGACCAAATATCCTTTTTCTTCGTTTCGAGGTCCATACGCTCCGTACCCGTAACTTCGTAGAAGATATTGTACATAAGCGTAATGTAGAACGGTACGACGTAAAGGTATGCGATTGCGTCGAGAAGTAACTCCGCAACCACCCCGCACTTGAGCGCGCCCGTGACGATCATACATATCTCGACGGGAAGAAGCACGAGGAATATCGTGAGGAAGGTCTTTCCCGTTCTTCCGGAAATACTACGCACCGCTTGTCGTAGCGCGGCTTTTTTGGGAAGTCCCGTATGCAGACAGAACGGCGGCCACAGTATCATTATGGACATTACGTAAATCATAAGAATCTGCATAACGACAAGCGTAAGCGACGAGAACACGAGCCAAGTCGTCCTGCTCTCGAACGCAACCCACCATAGATAGTACAGCACCGTGCCGAGAACGTTGAACAACTCGAAAAACACGAGCGTCAGCGTGCAGAACGTAAGCGAAGTCAGAAGGTTGAAATTGAGTCTCGTTTTGACTCTGCTCGGCGCAATCGTAAACACGCCTATGCGCATATGCGTGTCTATAACGCCGTACATAATCGCAACGAAAAACACGAGCAGCGCAAGTCCTATCAAGCCGAGATACCAATATGAAAACGGCAATTCGCGCATACTGACGTACATATCCGCAAAGTTTTGCGGATTTATCCTATCGTAATCGAAAAGATAATAGAGATTTGCCGACGGCGAAATCAAAAAAGGCAACAGCAACGCAGGCGCGACGCTCATAAGCATAAGATACGCGCCCTTGTCGAAAAAGTATTTCCACGTCTGCTTAAAGCAGAGGTTGTTCTTCGTGCTGTCTTTTATTCTCACCTTGCCTCCTCACTCGAACATTGCGAGTTTATCTTTGAGTTTTGAGAGTTTTTCGTTTGCCTTTTGAAGTTTATCTTTCTCATTATCAATGAGTTTTTGAGGTGCTTTCGACACGAATCCCGCGTTAGCGAGAAGTCCTTCCGTCTTTTTGATGACTTGAAGAGTTTGCTCGATCTCCAGATTGATACGCTCTTTTTCTTTGGCTTCGTCGATGAGATCACCCAGCGGCACGAGGATTTCGGCGTCGTGCGTAACGATAGCGCTGATCTTTGATCCTACGCCGCTTCTGTCCTCTACGAGCGTAACTTCACCCACACCCGCGAGTTTTTGGATATAAGGAGTTGCCGAAGCGATGAATTTCGGATCTTTTGCGATAACGAAAGCGTTTATCTTCTTTGACGGAACGACGTTCATTTCGTTGCGCAGATTTCTTATGGAAGAAATGATTTCTCTCAATCCCTCGAATTGCGCCTCTTCCTTTCTGAACACTCTGTGTTTGTTGTAAGAGGGCCAAGGCTGAACCATAAGCACGCTTCCCTTCGGTGCGAATTTTGAGTAGATTTCCTCGGTCACGAACGGAATGAACGGATGCAAGAGTTTGAGGATTTCGGTCAAAACGTACGCAAGCATCGCGATTGCGTGATTGTGTTGTTTCTTATCCTCGGAATAGAGCATCGTCTTGCTCATTTCGATATACCAATCGCAGAACTCGCTCCACACGAAGTCGTAAAGTCTTGCCGCGGCAAGTCCGATTTCGTATTTATTAAGGTTTATGGTGACTTCCTTGATAACGTCGTTGAGTCTTGTGAGAATCCACTTATCCGCGCCGTTGAATCTCGATGGCAACGTCAGATCGTCGTCGTCCTTTATATTTATAATCACGAATCTCGAAGCGTTCCAAAGTTTATTCACGAAGTTTCTGCAACTCTCGATTTTGCCGTCGGTAAATCTCGTATCGCTGCCGGGCGCAATACCCGTTGCAAGCGAGAATCGGAGAGCGTCCGCGCCGTACTTGTCGATGATTTCGAGCGGATCGATACCGTTTCCGAGGCTCTTTGACATTTTTCTTCCCTGAGCGTCACGCACGAGACCGTGGATAAGCACTTCGGAGAAAGGCACTTCGCCCATGAACTCTATGCCGCTGAAAATCATTCTCGCAACCCAGAAGAAGATGATATCGTAACCCGTAACGAGCACGTTTCCGGGATAGAAATAACTCAAATTCTTCGTCTTTTTGGGATATCCGAGAGTGCTGAACGGCCAAAGTGCAGAACTGAACCAAGTATCGAGCACGTCCTCGTCCTGACGGATATGATGACCGCCGCACTTTGGGCAAACGTCAACGGGCGTTTTCGACACGGTCATTTCGCCGCAGTCGTCGCAGTAATACGCGGGGATTCTGTGTCCCCACCAAAGTTGACGAGAAATGCACCAATCGCGGATATTTTCCATCCAATTGAAATAGGTGTTTTCAAATCTCTTTGGGATAAACTCGGTTTTTTTGGAGCGCACGGCTTTGATTGCAGGCTCTGCAAGCGGTTTCATTTTGACAAACCACTGCTTCGACACGAGGGATTCCACCGTTTCGCCGCAACGATAGCAAGTGCCGACGTTGTGTGCGTACGGCTCGATTTTGACCATAAGTCCGAGCGCGGTCAAGTCCTCGACGATGGCTTTTCTCGCAGTGAGTCTGTCCATTCCCTTATACTTGCCTGCGTTTTCGTTCATAAGGCCGTCCTCGCCGATAACCTGAATCACGGGCAAATCGTGGCGCAAACCGAGTTCGAAGTCGTTGGGATCGTGCGCAGGCGTGATTTTAACCGCGCCCGTACCGAAACCGATTTCGCAATAATCGTCCGCAACGACGGGGATTTCTCTATCGGTAAGCGGAAGTTTGACCGTCTTTCCGACGTATTTTGCCATCTTTTCGTCGTTTGGATTGACCGCAACCGCCGTATCCCCGAGCATAGTTTCGGGGCGAGTCGTTGCAATCACGATAGCGTCGTCCTCACCGACGACGGGGTATTTATAATACCAAAGGTTCGATTGTTGTTCTTCGTACTCGACCTCTGCGTCGCTAAGAGCAGTATGGCAATGCGGACACCAATTGATGATACGATTGCCCCTGTAAATCAAGCCTTTTTTGTAGTAACGCACAAACGCTTCCAGCACTGCGTTTGAGCAATTCTCGTCCATCGTGAACGCGGATTTAGACCAATCGCAAGAAATACCCAGAGCCTTTTGTTGTTCGACGATTCTTCCGCCGTACTGTTCTTTCCACGCCCAAGCACGCTTAAGGAAACCTTCTCTGCCGACGTCGTTTTTTCCGAGTCCCTCTTCCTTTTTGAGTTTCTCGACGACCTTGACTTCGGTTGCAATGGACGCGTGGTCCGTGCCGGGCATCCAAAGTGTTTCGTATCCGCTCATTCTCTTGAAACGGACGATGACGTCTTGTATAGTTTCGTCAAGTGCGTGTCCCATATGAAGTTGCCCCGTAATGTTTGGCGGAGGCATCATAATGGTGAACGGTTCTTTTTCGGGGTTTGTGTGGGCTTCAAAGAACTTGCCCTTAATCCACATATCGTAAATGCGTTTTTCAAACTCCGGATTGTACGTTTTGTCCATATCCTGCATTATTTATCTCCTTGCGCTAAAAAGCGACTGTATTCTCAAAAACCAAAGATTTCCGAAAGCACGAAGCCTTCGGAAACGTATTTTTATATTTTGTCGAAAGACGCTTACGCTTCGTAAGTTCCCTCTTTCTTTTCCTGCACTATTTTTTGATCCTCTGCCTTGACGGATTCTGCCGTAGCGGCTTCCATCTTACCCTCTTTTACGAGTTTGACCTGCTTCATCGTCTCTTTGAGATAACTGAAAGCGGCGGCGTAACTTTGAGCGATACCCCAAGCAAGAATACCCCAGTCGGCGTATTGAACGTAATCGTGGAAGAACGCCAAAATAACGCCGACAGATATCGTGAAAGACGACACTTTGCCGAGCCAATTCGCCTTGACCGTCGCGCCTTTTTTGAGAACGTATACGGCAATCATCGCTTGTATAAACTCTTTTGCAAAAATCAGAATCACGAAAGCGTAGTGCACGAACCAAGGATTATCGAGCGTGCCGTTTGCCACGAGGTTTTTTCCGAGCGGCGTAAGTCCCGTGCAGAAGGAAAGGCAAGCAAGCACCGAAACGTGCATAAGTTTGTCCGCAATGGGGTCGAGCACCATACCGATACCGCTTTGCATATTGAATTTTCTTGCGATCCAACCGTCAACCATATCGCTTGCCGAAGCGAGGAAGAACACGCCGAGCGCGATATAGAAAAGCAATTTACTGTCTTTCACACCGCCAAGAGCCATCAGCGTCACGAAAACCGGAACGCAGATAATGCGAAAGTAAGTGATGAGGTTTGGGATTGTCCAGACTTCTTTGAAGTCGATTTGACCGAGTTTTTTTGCCATAAATCTCTCCGTTTTACACGCGTATACGGGCGTGCGCTCATAATTTATCTCATTATAGCAAAGAAAACTTGTCATGTAAACAATAAAAATCGCAACGAAAGCACAAAATATAGAAAAATACAATAATATGCACCGAGGGGAAAAATGGAAAGTTGTCTTATAATCATAAATCAAAACGCCGGCACGAGCAAAAAAATCAACTTTGAAAAAGTGGAAAAGTGCCTCGGAGACCGCTACGAATACACTCGCAAAAGCATACCGCGAGACAGAATCGAAAACGTAGAAAAATTCGATGCGATTGCCGTTTGCGGCGGCGACGGAACGCTCGGCTCTGTTCTTCAAAAAGTCTACGACAAGCCGATCGACCTCTATTACTTCCCCGTCGGCACGCTCAACGACAAGGCAAAGGCGGAAAGATACGCCCGTCACAAAAGCGTATGCCCCACTTGCAAAGACTACGTCGAAAATAAAAAACCCGTCGTCTACGGCAAATGCCAAAAATCTATAGAGCAGGACGGCTACGAAATGGTGGATTGCGACGCAAGCGTTTTCGCCTACGTGTTTGCCGCAGGTTCTTTCACCCCGATAGGCTACACGTCGGGCGTCGACGAGAAAAAGAAATTCGGCATTCTCGCATACGTATCAAAGGTCCTCAAAGAATACAAACCGCACGCAATAAAAGCGACGATAAAAAACGGCAAGCACACTTACGAGGGCGAGTTCACACTCGTTATGCTCGTCAAATCTCCAAGGTGCTTCGGTTTCCCTTTCAACAAGGCGTTCGACGCCGAAAGCACGAGTGGACACCTCGTTGCGATTCGCGCTCCCAAGCATAAAGGATTTTTAGGATATATCGAAATGTTCTTCCCGTTTTTCAGAGTGTTTTTCATTGGTTTGAAAAAGGAAAAAACCAAAGGCAAAATCGTCTTTGAAAAAACGTATTCAACCAAACTCACGCTATCGCAGGATATAGATTTTTGTCGTGACGGCGAAAAGCAAACGCTTGGTGAGGGAACGTACAAAATCTCCTTCAAAAAGTCGGTTTGCAACTTTTCCGTGATTGAAAAATTCTGAAAAATCACCGCAAAAACTCGAATGTTTTACAAAAAATCGCAATTTTTATAATACTTTTACGTCAATACCAATAAATTCAAAAATCCCTCTAAATAGAGGGATTTGTTTTGATAAAAATCAAAATGTGTTACAAAAAACACGGTTTTTTAGAATTGTTTTGCGTTTTTTTCGGCATTTCTTTATCTCTTTCTCTGCCGTTACGTTACGCTTATTTGCCGAGCACGAGTTTTACGACGTCGTCTGGCGCAGCGAGTATATACTCCGCTTTGTATTCTTCAAACTCTTCTTTGCTTCCGTAGCCGTAAAGAACTGCTGCGCAATCGATCCCTTGCATATGCGCTCCCTCTATATCGTAGAGTCTGTCCCCCACCATCAGAACCTTGCTTTTATCCTTCACGCCGAGGTTTTCCAAAGCGCCTTGAATCACGTCGCTTTTTGCTTCTTTGCTTGCGTCGCTCGATGCTCCCGCAACGTAATCGAAATACTTTCCGAGGTCAAAATCACGCATTATCATTTGAGTGAATTTTATAGGCTTACTCGTTGCCACTCCGAGAACTTTTCCTGCGTTTTTGAGAGCCGAGAGCATCTGTTCCACTCCCTCGAAAACTTTGCAATTCTTATAGCCGTACTCTTCGTACACTCCTCTGTAAATTCCGATGAGTTTTTCAATCTCAGGCATTTCCAACCCGAGAAAATCGTGCATCGAAACTCTAAACGGAGGTCCGACCATTTTGTCGAGAATTTGATTCGTATACGGCACGTTCTCTTTTTCGAGTGCGTATGCGATACATTCGATGATTCCCGGTTTACTGTCGGTCAGCGTTCCGTCAAGGTCAAAAAGTATATAATCGTAGTATTTCATTATTCGCTCGTCTTACGGTATTTGCAAACGTTCTTTGCGCAAAATCAACGCCTCAACGTTTACGTTTTAAGTCTAAACAAACCTTTTGACTTTGTCAATCCATTCACCGCCCAATACGTCGCAAATCGGAATATCGAGCATTGTTTTAACGCCTCTATCTCCTCTTAAAAACGCTTTTGCGTTCGCTTTTGCATACGAGATCAGCACGCCTGCCGTAAACGTAGGATTGCTTTTCAGCGCAAGCGAGAACTCCGCTCTCGATTCAAAACCGTCGAATATTGAATTTGCAAGCACGAAACCGCCGTGTTCCATCCCCTCGCAATGCTCAAAAAAATATTTTTCGTCCACGAAATGCACGATAGTGTCGTATCCTGCAAAATAATCTGGCATATTTACGATTTCATTCTCGATTTCCGCCTTATCGGCGTCATCTTCGGCAACGACGAAGCACTCTCTCAAATGCTTATCTCTCGGTGTAAGCCCCTCTCCCTTGCCCTCTTGTGCGAGTTTCAATGCGTTTTCTTTTGGAATAGTGTATTGTTTTGCGTTTTTGACGCCTTTAATACGCCTTATTGCCTCGCTGTGTCCCTGCGACACGCCCTTTCCCCAAAACGTTTGCAGTTTTACGCTCGGCATCACCGCCGAAAATAACGCCCTTACAAGCGAAAACAGCCCGGGATCCCACCCGATTCCGACATAACACAATCTATCGTTCAAATTTGCGATTTCCGACAATATATCGATATATCTCGGCATTTGCGTATGCGTGTCGAAACTGTCCGCCGTATTGAACTTTCGCGCGATATTATACGCCGTTTCTTGCAAATCGCTTTGCGAGCCGACGCACAACGCCACGACGTCCAAATCGAAGTCGAATATCTCCTCTTGCGCATACACGTTGCTATTAAACGGCGACTTAACGCCTTTCCGTCTCGAAAAAATCCCCACGAGTTCGATTTCCGCGTCCGCAAGAGCGATTTTCTCGCACGCTTTTCCGAGATTCCCGTATCCGACTATACCCAATCTGATTTTTTTATTTTCCATATTTCGCACTCTCCGATTCTGCCTTTCGTCATATTGAAATCGGGTGACATAATCTCTCACGATTCGCGATCGAAAAGGCATAATATATCGTAGCAACGCTTTGATACTTCGCAGTATATGCGCCCGTGCGGCCTATGTTGACGCGTTTTTGGTCAAAACCGCACTCCGCGCATAAAACCGAAGTCTGTTGACAATAATAGAACGAGTATGGATATGGTAAAACGCGGAGATTTATATTATGCCGATTTAAGCCCCGTCGTGGGCAGCGAGCAAGGCGGAGTACGCCCCGTTCTCATCGTGCAAAACAACGTTGGCAACAAATACAGCCCGACGATAATCGCCGCCGCAATCACATCGCAACTCGACAAGGCAAAATTGCCCACGCATATCGCACTCGAAGCGGGCAAATACGGTCTGCCCAAAAACTCCGTAGTTCTTCTCGAACAGATACGCACGCTCGACAAACGCCGTCTGAAAGAAAAAATCGGCGAATTGCCGCTCAACATGATGACGAGAGTCAACGAAGCGTTGCTCATTTCCCTCGGATTTTTTGAAACTTAACCAATCCAACGCATTTATAAAGTCCCAAGTTTCGATTGAATTAAAACGTAAAACTTTCCGAATACTGCTGTGAAATACGATTCCATCGGCAAATAGATTTCCCGCAAAGCAAGATTAAAATCAAACACAATAAAAAAACACGCCCGTTTTCAATGAGCGCGTTATTTTTGATTTATTTTCGGGTATCGGCGGTTTTCGATATTCAATCCTCGTAAACGTCAAACAGATTTGCAAGCACCTTGTTTATCGTGCGCCATTCAAAACCTTTCTGAAAGAGATGCGCTCCCACCTTTTGCGCTCCCGACTTATCCTCGATTTTCTTGGATTTGGCAAACTTTTTTGCCATTTTATCGGCAAGTTCGAGTTCAAATTCGTCGTCGATTTCCTGAGAAACGATATCCTCGACGATATTTTTATCCACGCCTTTTTCGTTCGTGAGTTTGAAGACGATTTTTCTCACTCCGTATCTCGATTTATTGAAAAGCAAAAACGTACGCACGTACTCTGCGTCGTCAACGTACTTGTATCCCTTTGCTTTGTTTATGGCAAAATCGACTTCGTCTTTATGGAAGCCTTTGTCGTATAGTTTGTCTTTGCACTCTTGCTCCGAGCGCGCCGAACCTGCAAGATACTTCACGAGCGTTTCGTACGCTTTTTTTGCTCTTTCTTCGTCGAGCGGATAATCCGACACTGTGCCACCTTAATTGATAATTTCCTGATTTTTCGTGATTCTAATCAAGTCTTTTGAAACAAACGATGCCCGTATCGTCAATTGTCGACCTTCCGAGAGACGCCTCTTTAACACCCTCGATAAACGAATCTTTATCGTCGAGCCTGACGAAAACCTTTGTCGCAACTTCGTCGCTATAATCGATATCGTCAATCAAAACTCCGCTTTTTCTCAAATACTTTTCAACCGTTGCGTGAGTTGGATAATCCGACTTGATTTCAACCAGCGCACACTCCGCTTTTTGAGAAATCTTGCCTGCACGCACTCCGTCGGCAGCCGTCTGAGAGTATGCGCCCACAAGACCTCCTGCGCCGAGTTTTATGCCGCCGAAGTATCTCGTCACCACGATTGCCGTCTTGACGAGATTCTGTTTCCTCAAAACGTCGAGTATAGGTTGACCGGCAGTTCCCGACGGTTCGCCGTCGTCGCTGAATCTCGTGACGTTTCCGAGTTCGTCTGCGACGTAAGCATAGCAATTGTGCGTTGCGTCGGGATACTTTTTCCGCACGGCTTTAACGAATTCGTCCGCTCCGTCGGCGTCGAGTTCACCTTTTACGGTGGCAATGAAAATCGAGCGTTTAATCTCGATTTTCACCTCGTACTCTCCGTCAACGTAGCGATAAGTTTTCATTCAACGCTAACCTTAAAGAAATTCTTTTTGCCTTTTTGAAGCACGAACCCGTTTGCAACCTGACTATCGCTGATTTGAGCGGCGATATCCGTCACTTTTTGGTTGTCGATTGAGATTCCACCGCCTTGAATCAAGCGTTTAGCCTCGCCTTTTGAGGGCACTTTCGCAACTGTGACAAGAATATCGGCAACGCTCGTCATCCCTTGCGGAATGGCGGCTGAAGGCATATTTTCGCTATCGCCGGAGAACGCCGCGCGCGCCTTTGCAAGAGCGGCGTCGGCTTCCTTTTCGCCGTGCACCATCTTGGTGAGTTCGTATGCAAGGCGTTCTTTTGCCATGTTCATACGCTCGTCGTTATAGCGAGTGAGTTCTGCAATTTCGTCAAGCGGAACGAACGTGAGGAATCTAAACACTTTTTCCACGTCTGCGTCCGCGATATTGCGCCAATATTGGAAGAAATCGTACGGAGCAGTCTTATTGGGATCGAGCCAAACCGCGCCTTTTGCCGTTTTTCCCATTTTGATACCTTCCGAAGTCGTGAGCAAGCCGAACGTAATTGCAAAAGCGTCTTTTTGCTCTTTTCTGCGGATAAGGTCTGCGCCTGCAAGCATATTCGACCATTGATCGTCACCGCCGCATTGAAGCACGCAGCCGTACTTGCGGTTGAGCACCAAAAAATCGTAGGATTGCATAAGCATATAGTTGAATTCGAGGAAGGTCAAGCCTTTCTCGAGGCGTTGCTTATAGCACTCTGCGGTGAGCATGCGATTGACCGAGAAGTTTGCGCCGACTTCGCGCAAGAAATCGATATAATTGAGATCGAGAAGCCAATCTGCGTTGTTGACGAGGATTGCGGCATTTTCACCCTCGAAGCGGACGAATTTCGCCATTTGCTTTTTGAAGCAGTCAACGTTGTGCTGAATGGTTTCTTTCGTCATCATCGAGCGCATATCCGTACGTCCCGACGGATCTCCAACCATAGCCGTGCCACCACCGATAAGGATAATGGGACGATGACCGGCGTCCTGCAAGCGTTTTGCCACGATCATTTGCATAAAATGGCCGACGTGAAGGCTGTCTGCGGTCGGGTCGAAACCGATATAGAATGATTGAGAACCCTCGTCGAGCATCTTTTTGAGATCCTCTTCAAAAACTACTTGTTTGACAAGTCCGCGCTCACGAAGTTGATCGATAATGTTTTGTGCCATAATATAAAAATCCTTTATATATACTGTATAAACGATTGTAACACTGCCCGAGCGGTTTTGCAACTTGTTTTCGCGAAGAAAAGGCAAAGCCACCCGAGTGCGAGCCAAATCGCGAACGATTATTCTCGCAACGAAATACGCAATCGTCGATTTTGATCTTTCATCGTCAAAAATCGTGTGAGAAAATGATCCCTTAATCGATTATCAGGTTCTGCGATATTTGACAAAAAGCCTCGCAGTACTGCGAGGCTTTTTGTCTTTATCAATTGAGATCAATCATTTGATTAAAAGATTATTTTGTTGCTACATTAAAATTATTATTCGGCAACATAAATGCCGTTTTTGATATAGGTTGCGCCTGTATCAATTTGAGCGTTAGAGTTGTGCTTAACGGGTTTACCGATGATGAGAACGTAATCACCGACTTGAAGATCCGCGCCACCCTTGACTCTAAAGCAATACAAATCTGTCGTTCCGTCTGAGATGGTGAACGAAATATTGTTGTAGCCTGCATTATACTCGGTGCCGATTTCAGTGATTCTGCCGTACACCATCGTACCCACAGCACCTGTTCCGTCAAGACCTGCCGCACATGCGGTTGCTAAGTCGGTAACATTGAGTTTTACGAATTTAGCAACTGCTTCGAGAGTGGTTCCATATTTTTTCATCGGTGCTGCGATTGCAATTGAATCACCAACTTTGATTGTTGACGCATCGTCAAGGTCGTAACGATAGATGAGAACTTCAAACTTACCGTCAGAAATTTTGAACGACACATTCTTGAATTTTGCACTATATGCGCTCGTAATTTCTGAAACTTTGCCGATAAGGATATAAGAGTCCGCTGTTGTTGCGCCGTCAGCAAGTGCATCTGCCGCATTCAAAGCAAGTTTAATGAATGTGACTTCTGCACCTTGTTGTTGCGTTGCAACTGATACGGCTGTTGCACCTTTGACAATACCGGTGTAAACGCCATTAACCTCTTCAACCTTTTCTCCGTTGACTTTGACACTGACGAGGTCATATCCTTCTTCAACAGCAACCGTGAATGTGAATTTTTGTCCGTTGAAACCTTTGGTTTCCTTCAACGTTACGGTTGCGTGCTCACTTGAATCTTTTGCAACGGTTACACCATATTCAGTGAGCGGAACAAACTTGGCTTCACCGAGATATGCGCGGAAGTTGTTTTCATTGAAGAACGGTTTATTTTCTTTGACTGCGTTCAATCTGAACCTTTGACTGTTGTAATTTGCGCCAATGTAGTAATCGCTCGTACCTTTGTTCGTGGTTAAAGTGCACACGAAACATTTGTTCTCTGCATTCCACTTCCAAACGTTGGATTCTTCGCCTTTTGAGTCGAGAAGAATGTTTGTATGCTCGCCGTCTGTGCCGTATGCGATGTAGGTCTTGGTGACGGTCTTATCTTTATTTGTGGTTTGGAAATAAAGTTTGTATCCATCAGCAACTTTTTCGACGTATACAAATTGAGCATTATCAATATTGTCGATAGCCTTTATATAGTATTCGTCCATTTTATTTGCTGCGAAGATTTGTTTTGCAAGATTTGTTTGATCGACTGTCAAAATGTAACCTTTGCCGTCTTCAAAAGGAGCATTTACTTCCACAGAACCTTTGCCCGCTCTGACGATGACAACGTAATCTTTGCTTCTGGTGACGTTGTTGTAAGTGAGGGTTGCATTGATGATGGTTGCAACGTCTTTCTCTTTCAAAGTCGGGATCAATTGTCCGTCTTTGATAGCGATGGAAGTATCACCGGACACGACTTTCCATTCGACGGTTGCACCGGCGGGAGTGGTCGGAAGATCGGTAACTTCGCGGATCTTTTCGGGAAGTGCCGCTGTAAAATCGTCAAGCATAGATGCTGCGGTCGGGATCAAAGATTCCACAAAGAAGAATTGAACTGCTTCGAATTCGCCGACTTTGTAAGTTGCGCGGATAGTTGTAGTTTCTGGGTTGCCCGGTTTGACAGTCAACTTATTGTCTTTGATGGTGACTGCGTTGGATTTTCCTTCAACCGTGTAAACAACTGATACGCCTTCAACTGCAGGAAGAGTGAATTCGCTGTTGGATTGCACGCGCACGGTCTTGCCGTTTTTGTCGTTCAATTTGGCTTTGACAAGTTCTGCTTTCACTGCTTCGATTGCAGCAGCGACTTTCATACCTGCATAGTCTCTCTTATCGTCCGGATCTGCTGCTTTATCACTCTTTGCCATATCCGTAGCGGCCATAGGTATAATTTGCCATACGTTTTTGTAGTTGGACAAAATACCCTTCACGTTGACCAATGTTCCGACGGGATAAGTGTCGGTCAATTTCCAGAGTGCGTCAAACGTGGTGTCGCCTTTCTTGGTCGCATATGCGCCTTCCATGTATTTGCTGATACGGATTTCAACGTCCACACCGCCCTTTGTGAGGGTCATCAAGGTGAAGTTGTCGCCGACTTTCTTGTCTGCTTCTGCGCAAACTCTCTTCACTTTCCAATTGGAGAGAGAGACCAAACGAGATTCATGATAAACCGTCGAAGGAAGATTGCCGAGGACTTCTTCATCGATTGCGCGGACTTTTTCGCTGACGTTGATTGCAGGTTTGTCTGCGTCAACAACGAATTTTCCGTCTCCGTTGGTTTCGATCAAGCCGTAGTAGTTGGTGTTGGTCGTGCCGGTGACTGTAACGTGCACGCCGGGTGCTAATTTTGCCGATTGTTCTGCATTGCTCTTTACATTATAGATATAATAACCGGCACTAAAGTCATCGTTTACCATATAGAACGACACATTGCCAAATTTTTCATTAAAGTTTCTTGCGATTGCAACGACGTAACCGCTCATATCAATGGACACACCGGTGTTGGTGTACCAATAGTTGACGAGCTCCAATCCTTCCAACGTCTTGTAGACGGTCATACGGTAGGATTGAGATGCAGACACACCTGCATAAGTAAACGTACCCTTGATTTGAACTTGAGTTTGTGCGCTTTGGGGCGTAACTTCAAGTTTCGTACCGTTTTCGATGACTTTGATATAGAGTTCGTACTCGGGTTCGACAGACCATGCGATGGTTGCGGTTTTGCCCTTATACGTGCACGAAGTTTCGAGATCGAAATTGTCAACGATGGTCGCCTTGTTCTTGGGGAACACGTAGTTGTTCATGAAATCGTAAACGTCAAGCGACTTGACTCTTACGGTGTAGTTTTTGCTGTTCTTGCCGACGGTAACGGTCAAAGTAACGTTGACGTCGCCGCTTTCGGGCAAAGTAACCTTTGCAAGCCAATCAGAATCGCGTTTTTCCGTCTGAATGGCAGTGTTGTCGGATTTCCAACTTGCGTTTTCGCCGCCGATAGTTGCGGGAAGAGTGAAATCCTCGGAAACAGTTGTGCCGTCCATTTCGAAAATGTAACTGTCAAGAACGTTCGTCTTGTTGCAAGCAGCCAACGTAAGACAGCAGCACAATACCATAACTACTACAAGCAACGCTATGATATGTTTTCTCATCTCCTAATTCTCCTTGTAATTATTAATTATTTTTGCGTTATGTCCGACAAATTCGGAATAACGATCTTACCTGATTTATCAACGAGTTGATAACCTTTTACGCTGAATTTCGTGCCTTCGGCAAACGAATTTACGAAATTGTCCGATACCTTCACTTCATATGTGAACTCTTGACTTTCGAGAGTACCGTTGCTCGTACGCTTTGCGGCAGATCCGACGATTGTCAAAATGCCGTTTTCCACGCTCGAACTCTTGACGGTAACGTCTGTATACAACGTTCTGTTGAGTTGGTCTATCATTTCGGCACTTGAATCGAATGTCAGGAAATAGTTTGCTTGCAGCACGCGAGATCCCTCGTAACCCGAGTCGGCAGAATCCGGATTTCCTCCGAAAAGGCTGTTGTAAACGATGCCCGATATTTGGAAAGTGCCGCCGTATTTTTGCACCGAACCGATCAGCTTGTACAACTGCCCTATCTTCATTCTCGAAGCAGGACTTGACGAATAGCCGCAGTATACGTTGATTCGATACACTTGTCCCGTTTCTTGGTCGTATTGACCTGCAACGAAAGTGTACGTTCCCTTATCGGATACCTTCAGGCTTTCAAGATACGCCGTCATAACGATTTTTGAACCGGCGTCTGCATCGGCGTTGTAATACTCTTCGGTGTTTTCCCAAAAATCTTTGATCGTCATCTCAACAGGATCTGTCGAGAAGAGCGGATCTTCGAGATCGGAATACAATCTGAGTTTGATCGACCTTGCAAATTTGTTTGCTTCATCCATATAACTGTAATAAGGATAAGCGGACGTATTCAAAGCCTTATTCTCACTGAAACCGTTTTCGATAATTTCAAGATTAAGAAGTTTGAATTGGTCATGATCTGCAGTTTTATACCAAACGTATCCTAAATAACGCGTACCGTATGAGTCGTGCGTGGGACGAGATCCCGTTGAGGACTCCAAAACGATTTGAGTCGCTTTGGACAGTCTTTCTTTGGCAAAAACGGAAGCCGCTTTGCCCCACTTCTCGACGCCGCCTGTCGATTCGGGAGTATCGATGCAGTAATAACGAATTATCACCGTATCGCCGCCCGTCTTGAAGCGCGTGGTATCGCCGTCGGTGTAGGCGTCGACCGTTGCGACGCCTATACCGTCGTTCATAAAGGATTTTCCATCAAAAGATTTTGTGAGTGTCAACTTCTTGGTGACAGCGTCGTAGTACTTGGTATTGTCCGCAACAGTTTCTTTGTCGCAAGAAACAGCCGCAAAACAGCAAGCAAGCACCAAAACCGTCAATAGAAGTATAGATATCGTTTTTTTCATTTTATTATGTTTGCACTAAGGCAAGTCGATTCAATCGGTGATTATTTGTTGCCGCCGCAGTTTGCAAGAGCGTCTTGGAGTGCTTTTTCAGCGGACTTGCTGCCCTTCAACGTGTAAAGAACGACGTTGCCGACTTGAGTACGCGCCGTAGAAGAACCGATAAATGCGGGAGACGTGAAGAATCTGTTAGACATAGAAGCAGCAACGTTTGCAGCAACTGCGGTGATGTCCGTTCCATTCATATGCTCTGCATAATCTTCGTTTTCATACACTGAATTACGTGAAGGATTGTAACCGGATTCTTTTGCGAAAGCCGCTTGGAATTCGGGATCCATCAATTCTTTAACAAACATAAAGGTCATGATCTTCTTTTCGTCGATGTTTTCGACGCCGTTGCCGGCTTCAAACATAACGAGAGACGGACCTTGAGAAATTGCCGCGTAGTTCACGCTGCCGTCTGCTTGTTTGCTTCCCGGAATGGGAGCGATGCCCCACGTGAAAGCGCTGCCCGGATTTTGGTGAGATGCGCCGCCCGACGAACCGATGCAGTAGATTGCGCCGCCGTCAGTGCCCTTCGTGAACAATGCGGAGGTGTAAGAACCGTATTCGTTTTGAGTTGCGATATAACCTTTGTTGTAGTACTCGTTCAATTCTTTCAACCATGCTGTCGTGTTTTCATTGTTGAAGAGATAATGGGGTGCGCTTGCACTGGTGTAACCCCAGCCGTTTTGTTCACACATAGTGATGAACCAGTTTGCTTCTGAGTCATATCCCAAAGGAGTTGCGGTGGGATATTTAGCCTTGATGAGTTTTGCTTGGCTCCAAAGTTCATCCCACGTGGTTGCGGGTTCAAGTCCGAGTGCGTCGAGAGCAGTCTTGTTGTAGTACATCAATTCGGTTGATTTGACAAACGGAAGAGTAAGCATTGCGTCTGCTTCGTATCCGTATTTAGCATAATCGCCATAGTTTGATGCAAGACCTTCTTTGTAGTAGCCTTGAACGAAGTCTGCGATTTCATCCTCGGTGTATCCGACTGCATACTCTTTGTCTTCAGCGCCCTTTACCGTTGCCGTCGATTTGATCAAAGTGTTCATATCGATGACTTTGGAAGTTTGCAAGTATTGTGCAACGTGGTCGGCATAGCAGTAAGCCAAGTCGGGTTGTTGTTTGCCTTGGAAGTCGGATATAACTTTTTCTTTTACATCGTCGTATCCTCCGACTTGAACGTGTTCGACTTTCCATCCGGGGAATTTCGCTTGGAAGCGATTGATAGCAACCTGCGTGATTTGTTGCAGGCTATCTCCCTGAGATGAATAGAACACAATGGTATGCGAGTAGTCAGTGGCAGTATCGTTGCAAGCCGTCAACAAAACACAGCAGCAAGTTACGGCAACTGCGACTACGAGCAAAATACACATAATCTTTTTCATAACGATTCTCCTTTTTTTTGATCTTTATTAATATCGCCTTGCGGCAAATATTCAAGTTATTGTGCGGCAACAAGCCGCTTTTGATATAGAATCAGCCCTTCGTACCGCTCTTCGACACGCCGTGCATAATGTACTTGCGGCAAGTGATGAAGAGAATGAACAACGGGAGCGAAACCATACACACTGCCGCCATTTTCAGCGTAGTGAGCGTTTCGGAGCCGTATCCGGGCAATCCGTACAATGCGCCCGAAACATTGCCTATTCTATCGGTAAATCCGCGCGTAACCCAGTTGGTGACCATCTGCCAGGCTTTGCTGTTGACGAGTCGCGGCCAAATGTACGAGTTCCACGTACCGATAAACTTAAGCAGTGTGATTGACACGAGCGTAGGCGCTGTCAAAGGGACCATAACCTTGATGAGATAACCCATATCCGACAAGCCGTCGACTTTCGCCGCCTTGTAAAGCGAATCGGGTATCTGCATAAAGTTGTTTCTCAGCAGATATATGTAGTAGACGCTGACGAGGAACGGCAATATCAAAACGGTAAACGTATCCTTCCAACCAAGTGCGGAAACCGTCAGATAGTTGGTGATCGTATACATTTCGCCCGGGATCATCATCGTTGCAAGCATGAGCGTGAAGAGCAGATTCTTGCCTTTGAATTTCATGCGAGCGAGCGCATATGCGGTGACAATGGTCACTATTACGCCGATAACCGTCGAGAAGAAGCCGACGACGAGCGTATTGACCAAGATCTGCGAAAACGAACCCGAAGCGCCCGATGAAGTTTGACTCAAGACCGCTTCGTAGTTTTTCCACATAAACGTATGCGGGAAGAACGACGGAACGGACTGACGATATTCCATTTCGGTTTTGAGCGACGAAATAACCATCCAATAGAAAGGCAGGAACGCAAGAACGGCGCACAGAGTCAAAAACAAGTATACGAATATGTTTTTGAAAATATTGGCAACCTTTTGCTTCTTCCTTTCTCTTTCGACGTTGAAGTCTTTTACGTTTACGTCGAAAATCGCAGAGTCCGAAGACACGGCAGACACGGTCTGATCCAGTCCCGAATCCTTTGCGCTTACGATGCTCATCGTTTTCTCATTTACGTTAGAAACATCGGTAATAACATCTTCGTTTACAACCGTTTCTTCGGTTTCGGGTGTTTGATTTTCGTTGTTTTCAAACAAATTTTTGTTATCCATAGAATCCATATCTCGCCCTCCCCTCAGAATTTCACTCTCTTTTTGCTTACAAAGCGATTGATGCCCGTAAATATCATGATGATAAAGAAGAGCAACAACGAGCCTGCAAACGCGTAACCTGTCATACCTTTATCGATATATTGATAGATATAACCGACGACTGTACCCATGTCGTAGTCGATGCCCATTTGTTCACCGAATATACCTACGACAGCGGTATATTGCTTCATGCCGCCCATAATACCCGTCACGATGAGATAACTGATCATCGGGGAAATCATCGGAGCGGTAATTTTCCAAAGAATAGTATGCTTGTTTGCACCGTCGATTCTTGCGGCGTCGTAATACTGTTTATTAACGCTTTGAAGAGAACTGAACAAAATCAAAATCTTGAACGGCAATCCCGACCAAACTTCGTAAATGATCATAACTATGTATTTAGGCCAAGGAATCGTCAAACTGCCCAGTTCCCACGTCGGACCGCCCGCTTTTCCTATCCAATCGACGGGATCGATTCCGAACCATCCCAGCACCATATTGAACAAACCAACGGTTTCGGTGTTGTTTCTCGTGCCGACGATGGTAAAGAACGTTGCAAAAACCGCGCCCATTGCAAGAGCGTTGGTCAGATACGGCAGGAACAATACCGTCTGATATGCCTTTTGAAGAGGTTTGATTGAAGTCAAAGCAACGGATATAAGCAATGCTAGCAACGTCGAAAGCGGAACGGATACAAGCGTAAACACAACGGTGTTTACAAGGCATTGCAAGAAATTTGCGCCGCCCGTGCCCGTATCGCCCTTCAAAACGCGCACAAAGTTTTCAAAGCCCCAACCGTCAAACGAGCCGTTAAGGCCGTTGTAATTTTGTTTGAATGCGCCGATAAACGCGTTGACGATAGGATAAAACGTAAAGACGCACATCAAAATCACCGCAGGAAGCA
This sequence comes from uncultured Eubacteriales bacterium, assembly GCA_900549225.1. Taxonomy (GTDB): domain Bacteria; phylum Bacillota; class Clostridia; order Christensenellales; family CAG-917; genus CAG-475. Next base: position 24,047 of record URNP01000013.1, read on the forward strand.
CGAACAGCCAACCCGATTGCGATTTAAAAAATCTCTTTACCTTTTCTCCGGTGGACAACGAATAAGTCGAGGGATAGATTTCAACTCCCTCTACGTCCTCGAGCCAGTTTTTCTTTTTTGTGAACAAACCTTTGATTTTTCCGCCCAAATCGGTGAAAAAATTGGGCTTCTTTTCAATCTGATCGTTTGCTAAATCTGCGGCAGACTCTTCACCGCTCGCCGCATCGTCCGAAATAACGACGTTTTCTATATCTTCGTCGTTTATTTCGTTTTGACTCTCAACAATTTGTGCGACGTCAATTTCAGGCTCGGACTCGACCGCCAAATTGTTCGATTTTTCTTCGGAAACTTGCTCGGTTGTCGTTTTTACAGTCTTTTTTGCCATTATTTGATCCTCTCTTCGGTTTCTGCATTGAACAGGAACACCTTATTGGGTTTGAGATTGAATTTGAACGTTCCGACCTGTTCGGGAAGTTTCACGTCGGAATCGACGATACTGCGAACGGTGGGCTTATTGGATGCCGAGTGGCAAGAAACGATTGATTTATCGCGTCCCATAACTTCGATATGGTCCACGTCAAGCGACAATACGCCGTTTTCGTCGTAGATGAAACCTTCGGGACGAATACCGACCTTGACCGCCTGATCTTCGAGATCCGTATCCATAATCGCCTCTTGGCCGATAAACACTTTGCCGTTTTCTATTCTTCCGTCAAAGATATTGATAGGCGGAGTTCCGAGGAAGTTTGCCACGAACAAGTTTGCGGGATTGTCGTAAATGGATTGCGGCTCGCCGATTTGTTGCACCAGGCCGAGTTTCATAACCACCATAATATCGCAAATGGACATTGCTTCTTCCTGGTCGTGCGTGACGAAGACTGTGGTTATACCCGTTTCGCGTTGAATACGCTTGATTTCTTCACGCGTCTGAAGTCTGAGACGTGCGTCGAGGTTTGACAACGGTTCGTCCAAAAGGAGAACGTTTGGCATTTTGACCAAAGCGCGAGCGATTGCGACGCGTTGCTGTTGACCGCCCGACAACTCGGAAGGTTTGCGCGCCATCAATTCTTCGATTTGAACCAAGCGAGCGGCGTCGAGAGCCTTTTCTTTCGCCTGTTCTTTCGGAATACGCATATTGAGCAAGGGGAACATGATATTTTGCGCAACCGTCATATGAGGATAAAGAGCGTAGTTTTGGAAAACCAAGCCGATCCCTCTTCTTTCGGGTGCGAGCGTAGTCACGTCCTGTTCGTCAAAGAAAATGTTGCCTTGCGTGGGAGATTCCAAGCCCGAAAGCATAAAGAGCGTCGTAGATTTGCCGCATCCGGAAGGTCCCAACAATCCGACGAGTTTTCCTGACGGAATCTCGATGGACATGTCGTTGACCGCAACGACGGGTTTACCTTTCTTTTCCCTCGACGGGAATACCTTGGTCAAGTGTTGAATGGATATTTTCATATACTTCTTTCCTCGCGTTTTAACTTAAAGGTTATTTGTTTTTGATATCCTTCCACCTCGAGGGTGTCGGGAAGTCCTTGCGCCGTATAGTTTTTGTCGACGTCAACCCAAAGATTGACGTAATCTCCCGCTTTGACGTGCTGCGTATCGGTGTAGTTTTTGTCTTTCATAAGCGCAAACTGCACTTCTCCGCCTTGATTTGAATATCTCACCTGAATGCTTCCGTCAAAGCCTTCCGCCTCGGAAACGTCGCAAGTCATCGTAAGTTTGCAGAAATAATCGTGACCGAACACTTCCTCTTTTTTGGCTTTCTTGTGTTTCGGTTTAATCTTGAACACCTTGACGAACAGCCATTTGAAGAACTTAATCACGTAGCGTTTGCCTATCAATGAATCGCCGATAAGGTAGATTCCTATGAAGTACACCACGACGATTATTGCCGATTTTTTGTCTGCGCTGCTCTTCACCACTCCGTCCGAACTGATTTTGTAGTGCTCGCTTTTTGCGAGGAACTCATCGTTGAGTTCGTTGAGTTTATCCGATTTGAAATCAGCGTTATACTCGTCGATAAAATCCGTTGCGTCCGCAAAAAACCGTTCGCTGTAGTCGAGATTTGCGTTTATCGTTGCAAACACGTTTCCGTTGCAGTCGACGATTTCGATTTTCGATATAGAACCCAAGGATTCTTGATCGAAATCGACGTAGATAAATCCTGCTTTTTCGCACGTCGAGTTGGTATCTTTCGTGTCGTTTTTATCGGTATCGGTGTCGAGCACCTGAATCGAATGTTTCTTCCCGGAAAGATCCGTGACGTTGATGATTGCCTGATTATGTTCTGTTTTATTTATATTATATATATTTTTAATACCATATACAAAGCCGGCATACGCTTTGTGCAACTTCATATCTTGCACGCTGTTTCCCTCTTCGTCCGCTCCGGGAACGAGAGTCGCAGCCTTGAATAAGACGATGCCTCCGCCCGAGGGAAAGTCCTGCTGCAAAACGTACTCGTCGTCGTAATATCCGCCGACAATCGAAATTGCCTGTGCGTAGTTTTTTTCGCTAAGCGACTTCTCTATCATGCTCACCGACTCTCCGTACAGCATCAAAAAATACGGCAGGAACACGGCAAGCAACACGCCGACTGTGAAAGTGAACAAATAATAGATTATGTTCGCTATTACGAGGCCTTTCTTCATTCTTTCTCAACACCGTCGTCGCTCTCGTCTTGAGAGTTTTCGCTCTGAACGTTCTCGCATTGAGCACACTCGTTTGAAGCGTCCTCGTTTTGAGTGTCCGTTTGTTTTTCGTCGGTTTTTACTTCTTCGTCAAGCGCCGAAACCACGTCGCATTCCGAAAACAACGCATCGTCTTGTGCATTGGGAAGACCTCTGCTTGTTCTGAACGCTTCTTCGCGCTTTTTCAGATTATCTCTCTGTTCCTGATATTGTTTTTTGTTGAATACCGGAATGAGAAAGTAGATCGCAACGATTAAAACGACCGCAACCGCACATCCGACGAAGAATCCCACGTCGACCGAACCCAATTTATTGAGAAGCATCATTTTTGCAAACATTTTTATTCCTTATACCCCTTTGCCATACTTGATATCAGGCAACGCAAAACGAGCAAGCCGACGCAGACCTACCCTTTACTTTGTTACCTTTGAGTTGTGAAAACGAACTTCTGACAGAATTGTCACTTATACGTAAAATTATGTTTTTTTGCACAGTTGTGCGCAATTTATCAATATTAGCCGATTCGGAAAGTACGATGCCAAGGCAAATAAAAAACAAAAACGCTACAAATCCCGAAGCCAAAGCGGCAACGAGAACAATGTCGAAAAGAGATGTCAAAGCACTCTTTAGAACATTTGCGATTTGCGCATCTAATATCATTAATGCTTCCCTCTTAACCGCGCAAGCACGGTCCTCTTTTGCAAGCAGACGGAAGGCCATTACACATATACGTTAAGTATAATATGACACAATCTCATCTAATGCTTCTAAACTATGCTAACATATTTCAAAACAAAAAACAATGGTCAATTCAAAAATCCTTAAAAACTTTTAAAGAAAGTCAAATTTTGTCGAACTAATGTTTTTTATTTTTTTTGAATACATTTCAAAATACATCAACTTTTCCACTAAACAGAGGCATTTTTCAATCTTGAAATCAACTAAATTTTTTAAAAACATAATTTAGCGCCGCAATACGAATTGTGTTTTCATGCGGCAATTTTTTAATAAATCTCCTTCAAGTCCACAACGCTTGTTCAACTATTCAATCAAAAAATCAAATTTTGTTCACGACTCAACCTATCGTTGCGTTATTTACCACGCTATGCGTGGTGCAACGCAGTTGCAAAGTCCCTGATGACATAAAAAAAACAACAGCCCTGCTGTTACTTTTTGTGTCACTTGGGCAAAATCTCGTGTTTAAGGCTCTTTTCGGGAGTGTGCCGGACGATAAGTACTTTTTGTCGGTAATTTTCAAAAAAGACCACCACCCGTTTTATCGAGTGATGGTCTTGTCTTATTTAGTTCATCTTATTTCTTTTTGGTAAATAGCGCTTTGATTTTTGCTCCGAGAGTTTTGAAAAAGTTTCCGATTGCCGTAAAGCCTTTCTTCAAAGCTACTCCCAAGTCTGCAAAAGTCTTTTTCTTGACAGCGAACCAGAAAATCGCAAATCCGCCGATTCCCGCGACCGCTACCGAGCCGATTACGATACCCGCAATCTGTCCGCCCGAAAGTCCGTCCTTTTTAGCGGGTGGGGTGATTTTGCCACCGCCCGAAGGCTTATCGTCATATACAGCCGTAAGGGTTTTTTCTCCCGATACTGTAAATGTATAACTCTTGTTTGTGCTTACGATATTTCCGCTTTCGTCTTTCCAGCCTGTGAACACTTTGCCTTCTGCCGGATCGTTTGCGGTAATAGTTACGCTGTCGCCTTCTTTATACGTTCCTGCACCCGTTCCGCCTTCAACTTTGATTTCAATCGACGGAGCCGCGTCAACGTCTCTGAAATGCGCTTTGATTGTAATTTCGCTTGCAGGCATTACAAAGGTTGTTGTAGAACTTGTCGCACTTGCAAACTCAATCGTTACGCCTGCCGTTTCGCAAGTCCATTTGTCAAAGACCTTTCCGGTTGGTGCGCCTTTTGCGGTTATGGTTATGGTTTCACCGGCTTTTGCAGGGGATTTGTCTTTCGTGCCGTCCACAATAACTATTTCATACTTTGTAACAGCCAAATAGGTTGCCTTAAAGGTTACGTTTCCGGCAGGCATTTGGAACTTGATTTCCGTTTTGGTTAAGTCCATATCCGTGGTGTCAAGTCCCGTAACTTCCCACTTGTCAAAATACATATCTGTATCAGGCTCGTTTGCCTTTACGGTAACTTCCGTTTGATATGTTGCCATATTATGAGTTGTCGTTCCGTTAGTGACGTCAACTCTATACATTTCATCTTCAAACGTTGCCACAACGGTTACGTCACCGGCAGGCATTGTAAAGGTGGTAGTTACGTTTGTTTTGCTGGCAAAGATATTACCGCTTTCCGAAGTCCATTCAACAAACTTCTTGCCCGTAGGAATGGTTGCGGTAATTGTAACCGTTTCGCCATATTTTGCCCTTGCCTTATCTACCGTGCCACCCGTTACGTTTACCTTATATTTCGCTTCGCCATAGGTTGCTTTGATTTCAACTGCGTTTGCAGGCATATTGAAAGTGATTTCGGGGTTGGTCAAATCCATATCGGTTGTATCAAGTCCTGTTACAACCCACGTATCGAATACTTTTCCCGTAGGAGCGGGGTATGCCGTCACTTTAATCACGTCGCCATAATACGCATATCCAACCGTATCTTCGCCTTTTTCCGCCACACAATCGGTAACAGAAATATTATAGGTCGCTTTTACGTATGTTGCCGTAACGGTAACGTCGTGGTTAGGCATAGTAAAGGTAGTTTCTTGGCTTGTAGCATTCAAGAACGATACGTCAGTCGAATCGGTAGTCCATCTATCAAACTTATATCCTATTTCAGGCTCGTTTGCCGTGATAGTAACCTTAACGCCTTGTGCAGGTTTGTTAGGGGTTGCCGTTCCTTTTTCTACATTCACGTTGTAAGTGATTAGTTCATAATTTGCAGTTGCTGTTACGGCATTTGCAGGCATATTGAAAGTAATTTCAGTCTGTGTTGTATCTGCAACCGACGCTCCTATCAAAGTCCAGCCTACAAATCTTTCGCCCACACCCGGAGTATTTGCGGTAAGGGTAACGCTTGCGCCTTCTTCAAATTCACCGCCACCTGTTCCTTTTGTTACGGTAACCGTATAAGTAATGACTTCGTTTTCGGCAATGGTAATTGTTACATGGGCGCTTGCTTTGTAGTTTTTAGACTCTTTATATCTGACTTCATATTGTCCTTTTGCAAGTCCTGTGATTTCTGCTCCCGTGCAATCGGCATAAGTGCCACCGACAGCCCTATATTCCATAGCGGTATCTACGCCCGTTATCTTGCCGTCGCTTACTCCAACATTTGAAGTATTAAATCCTTTTACGCCGACAGGTGCGCCTTTGTCCGCTTTTGCTATTGTCCATTGAACGTCATAATCTACAAACATTGTAGAGTTATTATAGGCGTCCCATTTATAACCCGGTTTAAGTTTTGCGGTTGCAACGTAATTTCCTGCGTCGGTTGCTTTTGTTGTGCCTGTAAGGGTATATCCTTCGCCTTCGCTGACGCCGATTTGCTCGCTTCCGTCATATATCAGATTTTGATTGCCCGAAACAAACGAAAGCACGGTATATCCGTCTATGTCAAGGAAAAAACTTTTAGCATCTTTTAAAACTCCATCGTAGTAATATTCTATTCTCCATTCAATATTCTTTTCCCCATATTGATATGCTCTATCGTCGGGTTTACCGCTAATCGTTCCGTCTTTTGCAAGATTTAGCCCCCAAACTTTACGGCTTGTTTCGCTATAATTCTTAATTTCAACTTTAGTAGAATCGCCACCCGGACACGATACTTCGATTTTTGCATTGTATTCCACATCACACTTACCATTTGGTAAAAAGGCAGTCAAAATCTTGAATTCGCTTGTTTCTAATTCATTTGTTATTTCTACAATGGTTGGCTCGCTTGGGTTATAATTTGTGTTTTCCCTGTATCTTACTTCATACTTGCCTGCATAAAGATTTTCGATTGTTGAGCCTGTACAAGTCGTATATGAGCCTGCATTATATGGTCTATATTCCATATCGGTAGTAACGCCAAGTATTTTACCGTCGTTCTTTCCTTCTACGGATGCATTTCCTACGGTGATTCCCGCCGGTGCAGATTGATCTCCTTTAACGATTTTCCAAGATATTTCTCTATCGTCAAAAGAATACATTGCTCCTGCGCCCCAAGCATAGCCCGGTTTAAGTTTTGCGGTGGCTGTATATTCCCCAATACCTTTTGCTTTATATGTTCCCGAAAGAGTATATCCTTCGCCTTCCTCAACGCCGATTTGTTCATTTCCGTTATATTTCAGGGTTTTGCCTGAAGGCCAAGATATTTGAGTATATCCTTCTATTACAAGCGAGTATTCTTTGGAATCTAATATATACCCCTTGCATATGTATCTCACTCTAAGAGTAATTGTACTGCCAAATCTATTATATGCCCCAGCGTCTGGAATACCTGTAATTGTTCCGTCCGCATTTACGGACAAACCGTAAAGCGTATCCAAACACTTAATCTCGATATCCGAGCCCGTAACGCCTGCTGGTTTTGTAAACTCTATTTTTTCATTATACGGAACACCTACTTTTGCATGTTTCAAGGTTTCTGTCGTTATCTTATAATTATCTTGCTCGGCAACGCTTACCCCATACATGGTTACGTTAAAGTCTAAAACAAGTGAGTTTTCCGAAACGTTACCAAAACTTGCATCATACGAAAAATTATTGTTGCTTACAAGGTATCCTTTCAAAAGAGAAGAGCCTGCGAATAGTTTTCCGTTTGTTGTTTTCAATTTGAAACTGAAAGTATATTTTTCCCACTTCTCAAAAGTAAAAGAAGTTGCTGAAGTAGAGCCACTCGTTTTATAAGCACGTGCTTCTGTGCAAACAACGTTTTCGGGCAATGTAATTGCAGTTTTTAATTGCTCACTTGTAGGCGAAGGTGCTCCAACGTCAGGAAGATCATACTTTACAACAATATCTTGAATTGCTCCGGGATTTTCTTTTGTTTCGCCTGTTGTTCCTGTGAAAGTTTTTGAATTCCCGTCAGCGTCGGTAACAGTGAAACTTAAAACTTGAGCAAGCGTAGGTGTTGTAGGACGATTTCCGTAAAACGAAATTTTCCACATGTTTCCATTATCCAACGTCACAACGTATGGTAACCACGTCGGACATTGAATATTTGAAAATTGATATGGATATTTTCCGCCTTTAACATGTATTGAATCCGTTGTGGCGAACGCTCCGACATAGCCGTCAGCAAGTTGCAATCTCTCTGGGTTTACCAAACTTAACTCTTCGTTGCCAAGCACGTTAAATATGAAATTTATAAACGTGTTTGTATCTATTTCTACTGTATAAGGAGTTGTAACGCCGTCAAGTTTAATTTTTGAAGGATCGGTTATTTGTCCCTCATGGCCGCTTAGAACAGAGTATTGCAAACGCAATGCATACGTATATCCCGACTCGAATGTGTCGGTGTCTTTTAACAACTCTCTTGTGTTCAAACAAAACCAATAAACCCTACTGATTTCAAGCCCACTTTCTTTAAGCGTAAGAGTAGGCATTGTTGCATTTTTGCCTATCTGTGGCACATCGGCATCGGTAAGCCCACTAACCGTAAGTTCCGTTACCGGTGTTCCTCCTGCCGCATATACCGTACTCGTCGGGCTTGCCATCACTATGCCGAGCATAAGCGCAATGCACATCGTAAGACCTAAAATAAGCGCTAATATCTTTGATTTATTCGCCTTGTTGTTTGTCATAATCGTATCTCCTTTTAATTATTGTGGGGGATATGTTCCGTGTCGCTGTTGCGACTGAAAACCTTTGTAAAATATTGTTATTTTTTCCTTATAAAAGCAAAATCGCACCGCCCCATAGTAAAAAACCATGCAGCAGTGCGGTCAGATTCCGTTACTCTTATTCAAATTATAGGCAGACTTTCTCGTCTTCGATTGCCTTGTGTATGTCATACCTTGTCAACTCCTTTTGGATAAATTCATTGCAAACTTGCGTTTACGTGTGGCGTTGATAGTTCCGCATATCAATATATGGATACGTTTTGTCTTTTATATTTTACCATAAATTTCTCAAAAAATCAAGTCTGTATGTCCTAACTTCGTGTGAAATTACAAAAATTCAAAAGTTTACCCACAATTCGTTTCTTTTTACTCATTTTCGATATCTTCCCGCTCCCCCCTATGCAAAAACGCCCCTGCTTTTACAAACCATACGACACCCCCTACACTCGTTATATTTGTAAAAAGGAGCGGCTTCCTTTTCGAAAACCACTCCCCGCGGAGATTAGTCCGCTTTCTTGTTGTAAACCATGTTTGCTTTTGTCAGATCATAGATGATAGCCTTTTCTTCGGGAACGAAGATGCCGTTCATCTTGCGAGATGCACCATCGCCCCACTGCATAAGCTGCACGATCGTTGCGTGCGCCGCTTTGAAAGCCACATTGATGACCGACTTTTTGCCCGATTCGGACGGCTCCGATACTTTGAATTCAATCGAGTTTGCGTCCTGTTTGTCCGTTGCCTGTATAGCAAACTTTTTGTTGTCTGCATCGATGAGCATTTGGATGTACTTGGGATAGCCAAGTTCGGCTGCGGTGTCCGCATTGAATTTGAAGTATTTGTTGGTGACCGTAACGGTCGATTCACTGGTGTTGCCATATACGCTGATAACTTTGAAACCTTTTAACATTTTTTTGTTCTCCTTGATTTTTGTTTTTTAGAAATTTCTTTAAGTTGTTCGATGTCTATCTTTTCAACAGCGGACGGGATAGGAACGAAGCCTGTCAAAAGTCCTGACTTAATAGGTTTGAACTTAACCTTTACTTTGGGTTCTTTGGTGTGGCGAGCCCTATTGCCACCATCGAGGAAACGCTCTTGCACGTCCTCGTAGACCTTGCGCGAAACGATTGCAGGGTGATAATTCTTCATTCGGTATTGGGAAACGATTCCCTCGTTCTTTACCGACTTATGCGAGAACATATCAACCGTGACCGTCTTTTGCATTCGCATTTCACCGCAATACTTTTCATTATGTAGCATTCCTGCGACCGTTCCCGGCTGCCATCTGGCATTGCCCTTGGGTGTTGGTATTTCAGCCATTGTCAATGCTTCGGCTATCTCGACCGTACTTTTGCCTTCCAAGTATGCAGTGAACATAAACCTAACGATTTCAGCCTCTTTCTCGATTATGAAAATCTTGCCGTTTTCGTCTGTGTCGTAGCCCATGATCGCCCACATATTGTTTACGGGTATCCCCTTCTTAAACCTCTGACGATATGACCACTTCAAGGCTTCCGACTTTGCCTCGGACTCACCTTGCGCTACCGTGCTTAACAGTGTAAGGAAAGTTTCGCTGATGGTGTCCAAGGTGTTGTATCCGTTCATCTCGAAGAATACTCCGACAGGCGGTTTGAGTGCTTTGAGTCTTCGCACGTAGGAAATACAATCAAGGGTATTCCTTGCAAAACGGCTGATTGATTTTGTAACAATCATATCTATCTTGCCGTCTTCCGCATCTTGGATCATCTGCAAAAACTGCACGCGATGATTTACCGATGTTCCCGAAATACCCTCATCGGCATACACGCCGACAAGCGTCCAATTGTCGTGCTTATTGATGTACTCCGTGTAATGTTGGACTTGTAGTTCGTAGCTCGATTGCTGCGACTCTTCATCGGTGCTTACTCGGCAATAGGCACAGACACGCAATTGCTTGTTTACTGTATCCCTGACATACTCTTCCTTTGGCGGTATCTCTTCGATGTCTATATGGTTCTCTTCCAAGAATGCCGCTTGTATCCGCTTGGCAGAGGCTGTCCTCTTTTTGTCTCTTCGTTGTATCATTTTCTCACCTCCCTTTCGCCCATTATTTGCCTTATCGGTACGAGCGAATAGGCCTCCTATCCGAGCCTACATATATAATAAACTTTCGCCCAGTATTTTGCTATGGGATACGCGCCCCAAGATGCTATAAATAAGAATTTTTAATTCAGTTTTGATATTCAAGTCCTGTTGGACGGTGCTTATCGTCCGACAGACTTCAAGTGTGAAATTACGCTTTTTTGGGGCATAAAAAAAGACCGGGCAACGGGTTCTCCGTTACTCGGTCTGGTGATTTGCCATGAAATTGCTCAAAAAGGGGTGAAAATGCCCCTAAAAATGCAAAAATGATGGTCTATAAGAAAAGACTTATAGACCATCACACTTGGCTCCACTTATAGGACTCGAATATCTGCCAATGTATCATTATTCTTCCTTTATCCGTTTCGTTCCCTTGGCCCAAGTATCCAAGAACATATAGTACTCGCTACCATTCGACAATCGACATATTGCCAACTTATTTGTTACAAGTTCTATTTCGTCCACGATATAACGCACTAAGTCTTCGTTGAAGTGTTCATACAGCGTTTGCAACTTCAACCTTTGAGATATTTCTTCTATTCGTTGCTCAATTGGTGCAAGACATTTATTTTCTTGTATCATTTCCTCTCTTTCCAATTCAAGGAATGGCTCAGTATGTATAAATTGACGAGATAAGTGGCAATATTCCTCATACGTAATCGCATCTTCTATATAATCGTCTTTTATTTGTTGTATTTGTCTTTGAACCCTTTTGATTTTTGCATTTACACTTTTTATGCTACTCTTGTGTGCTTTCCTTGCAGAATTGATAATCGTATCCGTCATCTCTGTGTACAACGGCTCTTTTTGAAACAATATCTGTCGTATAACCATTTGAAGCCCATCGATTATCACTTTTTCTTTTATTTGCATCATAGAACAACTGCCTTGGTCATGTCTTTGGCAAACCCAATATCCGATGCCACCACCTTTACGGTATTGAACATGTCGACGCATTACACCACCACACTGTCCGCATATAAGCAATCCGCTTAAGCAACTCTTCCCGCTATATTTACTTGGATACGCTTTCGAACCAGTTCGCAAGTCTTTTCTACGTTGCATCTCATTTTGAACCTCATCAAACATTGCTGATGATATAATTGGCGCATGGTGACTTTTTACGTAATAACTGCGAAGTTGTCCTGTGTTTTTATATCGTTTGGAAGCCAAGAAATCCGGGGAATAAGTTTTTTGCAACAAGCAATCGCCCTTATACTTCTCGTTCTTTAATATAGATAAAATTGTGCTATCTCCCCAGTTTTTATTTCCCTCCGGCGATTCTATCTCCCTTAGTTCCATTTCCAAGGCAATTTGGTGAATGCTTTTTCCGTCCAAGTATAACTGGTATATACTCCGTACAGCCAAAGCCTGTTTGGGAATTATAATAATTCGGTTATCTTCTTCTCTTGAATAGCCGAGAAAGTGTTTTGTATGTATAAAATAATGGCCTTGAGCAAACTGTTTTTGAATAGCCCATTTGATGTTGTTGGAAATGCTTCTGCTCTCTTCCTCGGCTACTATTGCCATAATTGATAAGACGAGAGCACTCTGCGGAGAAAGCGAATCAATCCCTTCTCTCTCAAAATATACGCCGATACCTTTTTCCCTTAAATCTCTAACAGTTTGAATACAATCAATTGTGTTACGCGCGAACCTACTTATAGATTTTGTAATGATTCTGTCTATTTTCCCAGCATGGCAATCATCTATCATTTTGATAAACTGTGGACGCTTTTTGTTTTTCCCACTCAACCCGAAGTCAGAATATATACCGACAAACTCCCAATCGGATCGTTTCGAGATATAATCCATGTAGTAGTCTCTTTGATTTTCGAAACTGTATTCTTGCTCCTCTTTTTCCGTTGAAACCCGCGCATAGGCGCAAACTCGAAGTTTTTTCGGCTTATGCTCCTCCGATTCTATTTTCGCCGATTCTTGGATTATGGTTACCTCAGGCAATACCGAATAGTCTTTTTCACTACTCATTGTCTTCCCTCGTAATTCTTGGCCGTGGGTACTTTCGTTCAATAATTTTCAATACAAATTCGGACTCTGCCTTCGTCAGCAATTTTTGTTGTCGCAGAGAGAACACGATTCCTTTTATAAGTAGTTGCAAATCTTCTTGTCCCATAGTACTTTCCGCCTCCTTTTGCAATTCAGCATAATACCATTGTTTTGAGAAGATATCCAGTGAAAAATGCTACGATTCGTGAGATTTTTAAGAAAAATTTATCACGGTTCAAATCCCCGTGGACGCCTGCCCTACTTTCGTCTTAAAAAGACGCTCCTTTTTGTTCGGCATTGACAACGAAAACAAAGGCACCTTGAACAGGGTGCCTTTATTTTGTGGCGCAAACTAA